>JAYELK010000114.1:0-11073 GCA_034717415.1 Campylobacterota bacterium
AAAACCTATGGTACTATTTAAACTAAACAGAATTTTGAAAAGCCGTATGCGGGAAATTCGCATGTACGGATTTGTGAGGGTTCTACCTACAACTAATACTTTGGTTGAGGGGTAGTTCTACTCGATGTTACATTATTTAGACAAGGAAGAGTTATGAAAAAATCTCACAGTGCTTTTACAATGGTAGAGTTAGTTTTTGTTATTGTTATCTTAGGTATATTATCTGCTATAGCGATACCCAAGTTTGCGGCTACAAGAGATGATGCAGAAGTTGCTAAGATTCGTTCAGATGTTGCAACGATAAGAAGTGCAATTATATCAGAGCGTCAGAGTCGATTAATAAGAGGTGAGTCTGAATACATCACTTCTTTAGATCAAGGGGTTGCAGTAAATGTGGATAATGTCGAACTTTTTGACCATAATGGTACAGTAACTTGTAGATTGTTAACATATCCAATAATTACAGGATTAAGAGCCGGTGGGGGTCCTAAATCTGGTAAATGGTTAAAAACTGCGAACAATCAATATAGTGTAAATGCTGGCGGTACAGTAGTTGTTTTTACCTATTATCCAGTTGATACAACAGTTGATGGAGTTTTTCATCCAGAGGGTACTTTTGATTGTGATCATACTGTTAATTCATGTATATTTCTTTTGCGTTAAATATCTTTCTCTCGTTCCCACGCTCTGAGACTGTGAAATAACTCGGAGCCATTGAGCCATTCACCCTTGTGAATGAATCTCCACTTTTATGATATTCTTCTTTATCTTTCTCTCGTTCCATCTCTCCCGAGATGGAATGCATACAGTAACAACAGGAAGACTACATTACACCTCAGGAGAGGTGTAACGAGAAAAAAAGTTTGCACCCCAAGAGTATTTCCTCGTTCCCACGCATATATTTAAGTATGTAAAATGATATATTTAATGCTTTTATTATTATGATATAATGATTTGTAAGATTATAATGCAAAAAAGGAAAAGTGATGATAGAGGCAACATTAGCAGATCTTAGACAGTCGTCTACATTTTTTAAAACAACTCAGGTAGTTCATATTGTTAATGGTAGAAAAAAAGAGGATATAGGTTATTTTATACCAAATATATTGAAAAATAAATTTGAATCTTTTTTGATAGAGTTAGAAAAGCAAGAGAAGAGAGAGTTGCTAAAAAGAGTAGCACTAGCAAGTGCTAAAGATATAGTTGGAGATGGGGCTGTTGATGATGGAGTTAAATAGAGGATATATCTGCCTTGTAAATTTTAATCCTGCAAAAGGTGGCGAGATTGGTAAAATGAGACCTGCTATTGTTTTAAGTGATAAAGAGGACAATGCAATTTTAAGCACAGTCATTGTTATACCTCTCTCAACGGTAATAGAAAAAGATACTCTGCCATACAGATTTTTTATAAATGCAAGAGATAAACTTGAGAAAAATTGTGATGCTTGTATTTATGAGATTAGGGCATTATCAAAAACAAGAGTAAAAGAGAAGTTGTCAATCCTAAATACTAAAGAGTTAAAGGTTATACAAGATTCTATTTGTAAAATTATAGGTTAAACTCGAAAATTGTTTCTCGTTCCTACGCTCTGCGTGGGAATGCATATATAAAATAAATATTTCTAGGATTGACTTCAACGCTGGAGCATTGGAGCGAGAGGAGCCTTCTTTATGAAAAAGAAAGAACAGTTAAGAAATAGGAAGAAAAATATATAAATCAAACTTCTCTCGTTCCATCTCTCCCGAGATGGAATACATACAGTAACAACACGAAGACTACATTACACCTCAGGAGAGAGTTCTTTTTAAAAAGAGTAATATCAACTTCTACTAAGCAAATATCAATCAATAAAATATACAATGAACTTAAATCTGCTGGGAAAAAAAATAGGTAAAAACACACTATATAAATGGAGTGTTTAGTTTTAAACTAAAAGGGTTTTATATTAAAGTTTATTCAGCTATACTTATAATCTTGTTTATAGTATAATGCAGAAAACTAACCAAGGTCTATAGTATGAAAAAACTTCTTGAAAATGCAAAAAGACTTTACTCTTTAAAAGTAAATCAAAAACTTCCAACTTATAAAAGATATATTTTTGATGACCTTTATAATTCAGAGGCAAAAATAACAGCTGTTTACGGAAGTAGAGGTATTGGAAAAACAACAACTTTGATGCAAATATTAAAAAGTTCAAATTTACCAAGTAGTAGTAAATTGTATATATCGTGTGACCATGCGATGTTCCAAGGTATATCACTATTTGATTTTGTGGATGAGTTCTCTAAGAGGGGTGGAGAACTTATATGTATTGATGAAGTGCATGAAGCTTCTAGTTTTGAAAAAGAGTTAAAATCGATCTATGATTTTTTAGATATTAAAGTTTATTTTACAGGTTCCTCGGCTTTGCATCTTACAAATCCAGATTTTGCAAGAAGATACTCTATCTATCATCTATATCCACTTAGTTTAAAAGAGTATTTAGAATTGACTTTTGATATTTCACTTAAGAGATACACACTCAAAGATATATTAGTAAATCATGAAGATATTGTAAGCGAAATTATCAAATCTCTACCAAATAAAAAAATATTAAAACTTTATGATGACTTTTTAAAAGTGGGTAGTTATCCATTTTATTTTGAAGACAAAACTAAATATATTGATAGAATTATAGAAACTATTAATACTATTCTCCATACAGATTTAAGTAAAATTTTTTTAATTCAACCAGATAAAATAGATACTTTGAAAAAACTTTTACTTACCATTTGTGTATCAAAACCACTTGAGTTTAGTATAGAAAACTTAGCTAAAACGGTGGGTATTACAAAAACTACACTTTATAAGTATATTAAATACCTTGATGATGCTGAACTTATTAAGCAAATAACTCATGAGGGAAAGAGGTTTACCGCTATACGAAAGTCTGACAAACTCTATCTTGCAAATACAAATCTTTTTGAAGCACTTTGTCTTAACCAAGATATCGGAACTCTTAGGGAAACATATTTTGTTAGTAATGTATCAACAAAACATAAACTTTATTATATAGATAAAGGTGATTTTCTAATTGATGAAATATATACCGTTGAAATAGGTGGCAAAAACAAAGGTTTTGAGCAGATAAAAGATATAGAAAACTCTTTTGTAGTTGCTGATGATATAGAGATTGGCTTTGGAAATAAGATACCTCTTTGGTTATTTGGGTTTTTATATTAAAATGAATTACTATAAAATATCTCTGATTTCATCACCCTTAGAGCTACTTACATACCACTACATACAAGATATAAAAATTGGTACTATTGTTGAAGTTCTTTTAAACAGTAGAAATTTAAAAGGTGTGGTTATCTCTACATGCCAAGAGCCTAGATTTGATACTTTAGAAGTTTTAAGTGTTAGTGAGTTTTTTTACTCTGATAAGCAGATGCAACTTGCTAAATTTATCTCAACTTACTATGTCTGTTCTTTGGGTGATGCTTTTGGGGTTATGATGCCATTTTCTACCAGCTCATTTGGTTCCACCTCGGGAGAGGTGGAACTAGTTGATAACTCTCGTTCCACATCTCCCGAGGTGGAACTCCTTCTTTCCTCAAAACAAGAAAAAGCCTTAAAATTTTTACAAGAGCACAAAGTCTCACTTCTCTTTGGTGATACAGGCAGTGGAAAAACAGAAATTTATATGAAGTATTTTGAGCATATGATATCTCAAGGTAAACGCTCCATCTTTTTAATGCCAGAAATCTCACTAACTCCCCAGATGGCTACAAGACTTCAAAAGCATTTTGGAGATAAAGTAGTGATGTGGCACTCAAAACTAACTCCTCTGCAAAAGAAAAAAGCATTGAAAAAGATTTATGACGCAAGTGCTAAGATTATTGCTGGTCCCCGCTCAGCACTCTTTCTGCCCATAAATAACTTAGGACTTATAGTAGTAGATGAAGAGCATGATGATAGTTATAAATCCTCTTCAAGACCTCGTTACAATGCTAGAGATATAGCTATTTATATGGGAAAACTTTATGATATACCAGTTGTTTTAGGAAGTGCAACACCCTCATTAAACTCCTATGAAAAGTTTCCACATGCCAGACTAAAGGGTGGTTATTTTAACTCAAATAGAGAGTTTATCTATGAAAAAAGTGCTGAGAGTCTTTCTCCTTTGATACTTAAAAATATAGAAGAGAGTTTAGGAGTAAAAGAGCAAACTATAGTTTTTCTTCCGACTCGTGCTAATTTTAAGTACCTTATCTGTGGAGATTGTGGGCATACCGTGAAGTGTGCTTTTTGTAGCATCGGGATGAGTGTTCATCAAAAATCACATGCTTTGAAGTGTCACTATTGTAACTTTACACAAGCTATTCCTCAAGTCTGTCCAGAGTGTGGAAGTACCAATCTGACAAGTTCTAGACTTGGAACTGCTGAAGCAACTCAAAATATAAGTGAGATATTTCCACATGCCAAAGTAGAGCAGTTTGATAGGGATGTTATAACAACTCAAAATAAACTGAAAAAGGCACTAAAACGCTTTAATGATAATGAGACGGATATACTCGTAGGAACTCAGATGTTAAGTAAGGGACATGATTATCACGGAGTTACTTTGGCAGTGGTTTTGGGTATGGACAATATGCTAAATATGAGTGATTACAGAGCCAGAGAGAAAGCACTCTCTTCTTTGATACAAGTATCAGGTAGAAGTGGTAGAAAAAAAGGTGCTAAAGTTTTAGTGCAAACTTTTAATGAAGAGTTTTTTTCTACCTATATAGATAATTATGAAAAGTTTTTAGAAGAGGAGAGGTTTTATAGACAAGATCTGTATCCTCCATATAAAAAACTTTGTCGAATTCTTTTTAGTCATAAAAATGGAGCTAAGGCACAAGAGCAGATGAGAGAGATGCAGGAGAAGTTAGCTAATATTTCAAATGTCGAGATAGTTGGTTTTGGTAAATGTGCTATAGAGAGAGTGGCAAATAAGTATAGGTTTGAGATTTTACTTCGTAGTGATAAGAGTACCGATTTGATTAAGGCTCTGACTTTTAGTAGGGTTGCTTTGGCTGAGGTAGATATGGATCCTATAGAGTTTGGGTAACAACAATATTAGAATCCTTGTCAAAGTTTAACCTTTATTTTGACGCTCCTAACCCAACACTACCCACAAAAAAAAAGCCCAACTACCAAAAAAGTAGTTGGGCTTTACAGCGCCAAGGGTAATCATCCCTCAAAATTCTAATACTGTTACAAGAAAATTATATCAAAAATAGTTAAATATGTAAATGATTATCAAAAAACCAGTAAAAAGCCATCATCATTCCCGGCGTTTTTTGGTAGTTTTCATCAAACATAAACTCTTTTGCTTTGGCATGTGGAATATAGATGACCTCTATATCTTCCTCTGCTAGACCACCACCATCATTAACTTTCATACTATCATCACAAGTGGCATAGTATATAGTTTGTTTTGCTCCAGAGATACCTACATTTGTATAAAAGGAGCTAATCTTTTGGATGTTTTCTACAGCTATATCGTATCCACACTCTTCTATGATTTCCTCTTTTGCTATCTGTATATCTGGTTTATCTTTATCTACTATACCTGCACAAAGTTCATACATCATGCCATCAGTTTTATTTGCATTTAAAACAGGTGGACGAAACTGCTTAACAAGAATGAATGATTTTTTATCTACATGCCATAGAAGTATGGAAACACTATCGTGAGAGATAACAGCTTCCCACTCTTTTTGCTTAGCATTTACAGTATAGTTTAGTTTTATAGGTTTTATATAGCTAGGGTTTTCTAGTTTTGTTATAGAGTCTATCTTAGCCATCTATTTTAATCTCTTTGTTGCATGAATTGTTGAAAAAATAACAAACCTTTTCAGAATTTTTTGATTTTTGGTAAGTGGTGTTGTTTGCCAAGTGAAGTTCTATGCTTTCATTATAATTATCACGAAGTTTTAGAAATGCTTTTCTATGTTTGCCTTTTAGTTTTTTGGTAGTAACCTGAACGACTCTTAGTGGATTTATCGCACGACCTCTTTTTCTTAGTTCAAAGTGCAGATGTGGACCTGTTGAACGACCGGTATTTCCGACATAACCTATGGTTTGCCCTTTTTTAACATATTTCCCTCTTCTAATGCCTCTGCGAAAAGATTTTAGATGGGCGTATCTTGTCTCATAACCGTCATCATGACGAATCTTGATCAGATTTCCATAGGCACCCATTCTAGCAGCATAGATAATCTTTCCACTTCCTGCAGCAACGATGGGAGTACCTCTTCTAACAGCATAATCAACACCTAAGTGCGCTTTCCATTTTTTTAGTATGGGATGAAATCTTCTTTTTGTAAAATATGATGAGATTCTGGCACCTCTAACCGGACGAGCAAGTAAAAATCCTTCAACTTCGTGACCTTTTTTATCATAGTATCTATCATCGTCATTTAGGTAGATAAAGTGCTTTTTCTTTCTCATCTCAATCATTGCAGCTTTTAAGGTAGGCATAGAAAATGGCTTTCCAAGGCGATATTTTTGCTCATAAATCATAACGAGAGTGTCACCTTTTCTCAAATCGTTTTTAAAATTTAGTGAGTTTTTAAAGTTGGCTACAAAAATTTGTGCTAGTTTTTTTGAGCCTGTTGCATTGATAATATCTAAGTAAGGGGAGTGTGTGATTTTCAGGGTAAAAGCTTCTGTTTTTATTGCACTGATGATGGGAATAGCTTCAAAACTATAACTATCTTTATCTTTATAGAGGTGGATTTGCAACTCATCATTTAGTGGAAGCAAGACCTGTTTTATCTCCCCCTCTTCGTTTTTTAAAATTTGACAATGTATACCTGCACGCATCTCGTGTGTTAGCATCTGGTCATCTCTGTCAAGGTTGTAGTAGAGTTTTCTAACAGGGAGGTTTTGTCTCTCTAAAAAATCTAAGTAAGTTTCGCCGTTTGTCCATCTAAAGTTTTCGACAGAAGAACCAGAAAGTATAGTTGTAAATAAAAAAAATAAAAAAAATCGTATCAAAAATAAACCTGTAAAAGAAATAATTATGAAACCTTAACAAAAATTGGCTTAGTTGAGGTATAATCGCGTTAATATAATAAAAAAAAGAGAGTTAATGAAGTATATATTTATGTTGCTAATGGTTGTTATAGAGCTTTTTGGTGGAGTTGTAAAGTCACCGATTGTGAGTGTTAATGTAGATGAAACTCTTGTGAGTATCAAAATAGCTAAAATAGATGTTGGCATGAGTGGTTTCGTAGTTCACAATATTGCTCAAAATCATAGCACTATTTTGAAAAGTGCTGTAGTTAAAAGCTATGATGAGCAGAGTCAAATTGCTACACTGGAGTTGAGTGAGTATGATGCTCTTAGACAAAACTCACTACCAAATGGTAAGTGGCATGTGGAAGTTGGAGATATGGTCGTTCTTGCTTTTGGTTACACAAGAGGACTTTTAATCGCTCCAAGTGAGGATATATACTATCGTGTTACTCGAGCCACAAAGCATTTACAGTGGATTCATCCAGATATATTTGCAACTCTCTTATCATTTAATGGACATCCGACACCTCTAAGAGAGGATTTTAAAAAGTTGGCTCTTTCTACTTCTGTCGGCCTACTCTTTTTTTATATAGAAAAAAAATTATATACAGTTGATTCTCAAAGTTTCAAGATTTTAAATATTTCAGATGCTCCTTTGGTTCAAAAAGATGTGAAACCTCCTTTTTATACAAGAGTAGAGGAGATAGAAGCATCTTGGTGGGGTGAGGGCAGTGATGAGTTAGAGAGTTATGCACCTCACTACTACAAGCTTTTACTAGAGGCTAATCCTAACCATAAAAAGCTTCAAGCAGAGATAGATAGTTTTAACAAAAAGGGTCAATCGTGATAGATTCTAAACATATAAAACAGTTGAGCAATATTGTTGGAGATGATAATATTTACAGCGATAAAGCACATCTTATAGCCTACTCTTATGATGCAACTCGTGAGCGTTTTGAACCTGATGCTGTTGTTTTTCCAAGAGATGAAGCAGATATTAGTGAGATTTTAAAGTATTGTAACGAACATAAAATAGTTATAGTTCCACGAGGTGCAGGTAGTGGTTTTACTGGTGGTTCTTTGCCAAGTTCAGGTGGTATTGTTTTAGGTTTTGAGAAGCATATGAACAAAATCTTAGAGATTGACTTGAAAAATATGGTAGCCATTGTTCAGCCAGGGGTTATAAATATGGACTTGCAAAAAGCAGTAGAAGAGATAGGTCTTTTCTATCCACCCGATCCTGCTTCTCAAGACTACTCAACTTTAGGTGGAAATGTTAGTGAAAATGCCGGTGGAATGCGTGCTGCGAAGTATGGGATCACAAAAGACTATGTGATGGCTACTCGTGCAGTCTTACCAAATGGCGATATTATAAGAGCGGGTAAAAAAACTATCAAAGATGTGGCTGGATACAACATCAGTGGTATTTTGATAGCTTCTGAGGGTACTTTGGCAGTTTTGAGTGAGATAACTTTAAGACTTATTCCAAAACCAAAAATGACTAAAACAGCTATGGGTATTTTTCCAACTGTTCATGATGCTATGGATGCAGTTTATAAAACTATGGCTAGTGGAATTACGCCGGTTGCTATGGAGTTTTTAGATAACTTAACGATAAGAGCAGTTGAGCAGACTTTTAGTAAAGGTTTGCCTCTTGATGCAGGTGCCTTGCTTGTAACCGATGTTGATGGAAATTTGGAAGATGATTTAGACTTTCAACTCTCACAAATTGAGAAAGTTTTTCGTGAAAATGGATGTAGAGAGTTTAAGATAGCAAAAAATGAAGAAGAGGCAGTCGATATCTGGTTTGCTCGTCGTAATGCTTCTCCCTCTCTTAGCATCTATGGAAGTAAAAAATTAAATGAAGATGTAACAGTTCCAAGAGCAGTATTACCACAACTTTTAGAAAAATTTTATGCTATAGCAGATAAATATCAAGTAAATATCCCATGTTTTGGTCACACTGGTGATGGAAATGTTCATACAAATGTGATGGTAGATGGAAGTGACCCTGAGCAGGTTAAAATCGCTTATAAAGCGATAGAAGAGGTTTTTCAAGCTACTATTGACTTGGGTGGAACGCTGAGTGGTGAACATGGCATAGGTCTTGCAAAAGCACCATATATGAAGATGGCATTTAGTGATGAAGAGATGGCACTTTTCAAATCTATAAAGATGGCGTTTGATCCTAATAATATTTTAAATCCTGCAAAGATGGGTTTAAACTAATTTTTATATGTATGAGTTCCCACGCTCCAGCGTGGGAGTGTATAGGGAAAATTTATGAATAAAATAGTTACTAAAGAAAACCTAAGACATCTATTTCATCATATAAAATTTTTTATTACCTCGTTTGTAGATAAAGAGCTTACTCTTTATGCTGCATCTCTTAGCTTCTATACTATTTTTACTATCATCCCACTTCTTTTGATTATGCTTACACTTTTAACTTCACTTCCAAGTTTCGCAGAGCATTATGAAACAATTAAAACTTTTATATTCTCAAACCTTATGCCTGTAAACTCTGAGGCTATTATGGGGCATATTGATGGCTTTTTAGATAATTCTGCGAAGATGGGAGTTGTCGGTTTAGCTATGGTTTTAGTCGCATCATTACTCTTTTTTCAAAACTTTGAGTATATTGCTAACAAAATTTTTCATGCTAAAAAGAGAACTCTTTGGGAGTCTATAACAACTTATTGGACGATGCTTACACTTACTCCGATAGCACTTGGTATCTCTTTTTACATAACAGGTTATATAGCTAATGTTGTAGCAGATAATCCATACGCTAGCTTTGATATTTTGCCTTTAGTTCCGTATATAATTATTTGGGGATTATTTTTCTTGATTTTTCAAATCGGACCAAATGCAAAAGTGAATCCTAAAGCCTCTATGATTAGTTCATTTATTATTGCTATTGTTTTTTCTATCTCTAAAAATGCTTTTATCTATTATGTGTTTTTTAACAAATCTTATACAACAATGTATGGCTCTTTCGCTATTTTAATGTTTTTGTTTTTATGGATATATGTTTCGTGGATTATTTTTATTTACGGACTTAAACTATGTTACATTATAGATAGAGTATATAAAAATAGAGATATACATTTATCTTTTTAATTCTATTTTAAACACCGCACCATCTTTATCGTTTGCCACACTAAGCTCTCCACCACAATGCTCTTGTATAATAGATTTAGACATATAAAGCCCCAATCCTGTACCATCTTTTTTTGTTTTAGTTGAAAAATATGGATCAAATATTTTAGGCATTATATCTTCTGGTATCCCTCCACCATTGTCTTTAACTATTAGTTCATCATCATTTGTTTTAATAGTTATAGTTGGATTTTGGACTTCATGCTCAATCAATACATCTTCTGCATTTTTGATTAAGTTTAAAACAACTTGTTTTATCTCATTTGGGTATGTGTTAAAAACCTCTTTTGAATTTAAGTTTTTTACTATAGTTATATTTTTATTTTTTATTGAAGTTTCTACTATATTTAATACACTTTGTATCACTTTATTATATGTAGTTTCTTTTTTCTCTTTATTTGGTTTGAAAAACTCTCTAAAGTCATCTATTGTTGAACTTAAATGTTGAGAATAATCACTTATTTTATCTGATAATTCTACAGCCGTTTCTTTATCAAGTTTATTTAATTTTGCTTTTAAGTTTATACCTGCACTAGTACTACTAATAGCAGTAAGTGGTTGCCTCCATTGGTGGGCTATCATACTTATCATCTCACCCATTTGGGCAAGGCGGGATTGTTGCACTATATGCTGATCTTTTTGTATATTTTTTTCTATCTCTTCGTGTACTCTTTTTTCTAAATTTTCATTTAGTTCATTTAATTCTAATGTAGATTGACTTATTAGATGAGATAAGTATACTACCCCAGAAAAATCAAACAACATTTTCTAAATCTTTATTCCTAAAAGAGTAAAATAATATAAGAAAATGAGAGGGTAATATTATGAGTCGAAAAAGAACAGTTTATACAGCAGAGTTT
>JAYELK010000115.1:0-11005 GCA_034717415.1 Campylobacterota bacterium
GTTTTACTCATATAGAGTCCCAAGCCTGTTCCACCACTTGTTTCTTTGGTTGAAAAATATGGGTCAAATACTTTATCAATTATATTATCTGGAACTCCACCTGCATTATCACTTATCTCTAGTATATAACTATTGTTATCTTTAAATGTTTTTACTTTAATATAGGGATTTACAACTTTTCTATCCAACAAAGCATCTTCAGCATTTTTTATGATATTTAGCACTACTTGTTTCAACTCATTATCATAAGTATAAAATTTTTCTCTGCAATCTGTATCTAAAATCAACTCTATATTTTTGTTTTCTATAGATACTTTTACAATTCCTAAAACACCTTTGATAATATCACAATAGCAAGTCTCATTTTTATTTTTATTTGGTTTAAAAAAATCTCTAAAATCATCAATAGTAGAACTTAAATGTTGCACATAATTAGAAATATTTGTTATCTGTTGTAAAAGATAATCATCTTCAAGTTTATTAAGTTGAACCTTAAGCTTAATGCCTATCGCAGTTGCACTAACAGCAGAAAGAGGTTGTCTCCACTGATGGGCTATCATACTTATCATCTCCCCCATCTGTGCCAAGCGAGACTGCTGTAACATTTGAGTATCTTTTTGTCTATTTTTTGCAACCTCTTGTTTTACTTTTAACTTCAAAGAATTGTTTGTCTCTTCAAGTTCATGCGTTGTCTGTGCAACAAGATGTGAAAGGGCAGTTAGAGTGCTACTCACTGTTCTTCTATCTTTGAATTTAGAAAATGCATTCGTATGTTGCATGCCTTTTTTTTCACTAAGACTTAAGATAGTCATTGTTTGATTTAGCAACTATTTTTGAGAAGATGAACTGTTTGAATAAAACTCTCCATATGTAAAAAAACCACTAAGAGGGGCAATCTTACTTAGTGGATTTAACTCCGTAGATATATTTTCTCCCATCAAAGCTTTTCTTGCCATACATGAATATATAAAAATAGTCTCTACTGAATTAGAACAAACATCTTTGTAAATTTCACTTCCATTATTTATAATAGTTTCAACATTTCCATATCCAAATGTTACTATATCTCCAACAACTAAATTACCGGCAAAGACCAAAGAACCATCACTGTTTTTACCTAAAACAGCTCTGGCAATCTTTAACCCATTTCTTTTGATAATAAGTGGAAATTCTATACCTGTTTTTGGCAGTTCTTCTGCAACATCTTTACCTAGATATTTTTTATAAATATCAACTGCTTTGATATTCTCAATCTCATAAACAACATTGTCTTTAGCTTTTGTAACTTTTAAAGTTTTACCAATACTTTTCCAACCAAAATTAGCTTTTGTATTAACAATCAGATTGTCATTACATAAAAATGCAAAAACAGCGCCATTTGTAATGATTTTATCTTCAGTAAAAACTATTGTTTCAACAAACTTTGCATTATCTCCTGCTAAGCCACCTGCAACAATCAACTTCTCATCATATTTTCTAAGAATATTGATAAATGTCTCACCATTTGTATACAGTCCATCGGCAAAAACAATTGCCACCTTTGGTTTTTGCGTTTTGTCAAACTGCTCTGTAAATAACTCAGCTTTTTCATCACCACTATTTATATCATCTGAATAATATGTTGCAATTTTAGTATCTTCAAAAATGGAAAAAGACAAAACAGTGGATGATTCTAAAATAGTGCTACCAATAATCTCTCCATCAGTAGTAGAACCTATGATTTTAATATGAGGAATCTCTCTTTTGAGAGTAGAAATCAGTTTAGTAATAAACAAAACTTCACAAACACCTGTAAAAATTTGCAACAATAGATTCTCATGTTTAGCTATCTCATTTTTTTCAATGAATTTTACTAAGTCATTTGCATCTGTATAAATAGTATTTATTGTTTTCATCTAGTTATCTTTTAAAAATTTCATTACTTTAGCATTTATTTTATTAAAATAAAATATCTACCTTTGAATAGTCTTACAATTTCCCACATGCCATAGTTAATGTGAATTTTTGTCTGTTTTACGATTAACTTAAGGGACAATTAGATATTATCAAGTGAATTTTATTTTAATAAATTAGGTGTTTTAATGAGCGATTTACTAAACAACGACGATATACAAACTATAAATATTGAAGAGACTCTTCAAAATAGCTACCTTGATTACTCGATGAGCGTAATCGTTGGTCGTGCCTTGCCAGATGTTAGAGATGGGCTAAAACCAGTTCACAGAAGAATTCTCTATGCTATGGATAAACTAAATCTTTCACATGGTGCAAAGTTCAAAAAATCAGCTCGTATAGTCGGTGATGTTATAGGTCAATACCACCCACATGGTGATACAGCAGTTTATGATGCACTTGTTCGTATGGCTCAAGACTTTTCTATGAGAATGGAACTTGTTGATGGTCAAGGAAACTTCGGTTCTGTTGATGGTGACAGTGCTGCTGCCATGAGATATACTGAAGCTCGTATGACTAAATATGCCGGTGAACTTCTAAAAGATTTAGAAAAAAACACTGTAAACATGATAGAAAACTACGACGGTACAACAAAAGAGCCGGATGTAATGCCTACTCGTGTTCCAAACCTTCTTATAAACGGTTCATCAGGAATCGCTGTCGGTATGGCTACAAATATACCTCCACATAATCCTACTGAGATTATGAATGGTTTAAAAGCACTTTTGGCAAACCCAAATATCTCTTTAGTGGAGATTATGGAGCATATCAAAGCACCTGACTTTCCAACTGGTGGTATTATATATGGTAAAAAAGGAATTATGGATGCTTATGAGAGTGGTCGTGGTCGTATTAAAGTTCGTGCCAAAACTCATATAGAACAAACTGCCAAAAAAGAAGTCATAGTTATTGATGAACTTCCATACCAAGTAAATAAATCTCGTCTTATTGAAAATATTGCCAATCTTGTAAAAGATAAGATGATAGATGGTGTTTCTCTGATTCGTGATGAGTCAGACCGTGACGGTATGCGTGTTGTGATAGAGTTAAAACGAGATGCTATTAGTGAAATAGTTTTAAACAACCTTTTTAAACAAACAAGTATGCAAACTACCTTTGGTATCATTATGCTCTCTATTTTAAACCAAGAACCTAGAATTTTTGGAATTATAGATATATTAAAACACTTTATAAATCACCGTAAAACTGTAATCATCCGTCGTACAATTTTTGATCTTGAAAAAGCAAAAGCTAGAGCTCACATCTTAGAAGGACTTAAAAAAGCCCTTGATATTATTGATGAAATCATTAAAACGATTAAAGCTAGTTCAAGTATAGATGATGCTAGAGAGAACCTTGTTTCTAAGTTTGATTTCTCACCTATTCAAGCACAAAGCATTGTTGATATGCGTCTTGGTAAACTTACAGGTTTAGAGAGAGAAAAAATAGAGAATGAACTTCGTGAACTTTTAGAACTTATTGCATACCTAGAGTCTATTCTTAGAAGTGAAGAGGTTCTACACGGTATTATCGCAGAGGAGTTTGATGAAGTCTCTAGCATATATACCGACAAAAGAAGAACAGAAATCGAAGATGACTATGATGACATAGATATAGAAGACCTTATACCAAATGAACCTATGGTTGTTACGATAACTCATAGAGGTTACATAAAGCGTGTTCCTCTAGTTAACTATGAAAAACAAAAAAGAGGTGGTAAAGGTAAAACTGCTGTTACTACCTACGAAGATGATTTTATAGAAAGATTTTTTACATGCAACACTCATGATACTCTTCTTTTTGTGACAGACAGGGGACAACTTCACTGGCTAAAAGTTTATCGCATCCCTGAAGGAAGCAGAATTGCTAAAGGTAAAGCGGTGGTAAACCTACTAAATCTTGTAGCTGATGAAAAAATCCAATCTATAATCCCAACTACTGATTTTAGTGAAAATAAATCTTTGGTATTTTTCACACAAAAAGGCGTTGTTAAACGAACAAATCTAAGTGAATTTTCAAATATCAGAAGTAACGGTGTCAGAGCTATTGTTTTAGATGATAATGATGCCTTGATTGCTGCTAAAATTGCTGACCAAACTATTCGTTATCTATTTATAGTTACAAGACTTGCTCAATGTATCAAATTTGAGATAGAAAAAACTCGTGAACAGGGTCGTAGCACTCGTGGTGTTAGAGGTATTAAGTTTAAACATGAAGATGATGAAGTTGTTGATGCTAACATAATTGCAAAAGACGAAGAAGAGATTTTAATCGTGGCTGAAAAAGGTATCGGTAAACGAACTGATGCTGGAGAATACAGACTTACTAACCGTGGTGGTTCTGGTGTTATTGCTATGAAAATGACCTCTAAAACTGGTAAAAATATAGTAGGTTGTTTGATGGTAGATGAATCTATGGATATGATGGCACTGACTAAAGCCGGTAAAATGATAAGAGTAGATATGCAAACTATTTCTAAATCAAGCAGAAATACATCTGGTGTCTATATAGTAAAAGGTGATGAAGTAGCTAGTATCTCTCGTTGCCCTAAAAAGGAAAAAGAGGAAGAAGAAGAAAATTCTGAATCTCCAAACTTAAAACTGGAATAAAAATTGCTTTATCCTTGGCATAATATAATGTCAAGGAATAAACCATGAAATATTCTATGCTTTTAGTAGCGTTGCTTAGCGCTTCTTCACTGATAGCTGCTGGTACTACAGTAGATAATCCAAAAGCTGTACCTGAAACAAAGAACATTGCTGTAATTTGTCCAACTAATGAGTGTCCCTCCGTAGAATGTCCTACGGTAGAGTGTCCCAAAGTTGTAGAAGCACCTAAACAAGAGGCTGAAAAAGTATTGAGTGTAAAGTCTAATCTACGCATAAGTGTTGTAGGTCAGGGTGTAGCACCTATGAATACTTTTTCTCCTGCTCAAGCTTATGCTTTGGCAAAAAGAGCTGCAACGGCTGATGCTTATAGACTTGTTGCTGAAAAGGTAAAAGGTGTTCGTATTGACGGTCAAGACCTAATCAAAAACATGATGGTTAAACGCTCAACGGTTCGCACTTCAGTTCAAGCAATGGTAAGAAATGCAAATGTTGTTGAAACTACTTTTAAAGAGGGTTTATGCGAAGTAGAGATGGAAATCTTACTTTCTCACTCAGACTTTGCTCAATAATATTTTTTACATCACTTGCACTAAATGCAAGTGAATATCTTATCTCATATAGATATGTAGTTAAAGATGCTATCTTATACAATGAAACTTTACAGATTTCTGATGCCATGCAACCTTGCTATGGAAAACTAGAACAAACACTTGTTTTAGAGAGTGATGGAAGTAGTGATTTAAAAAAAATCATATCTCAAAATTCACAAGAGTTTACAGAGTTTATACACAAACTTGGACTTCATGTTAAGCATGAAGGTATAACTACAAATTCCCAAAACAACTCAACAATAATTTTAACACTTAAAACCACTTGTTTCAAAGTCGATTTTAATGATAGTTTTGCTAATATTACACCTTTAAAATAAGGGTATATTAGTCATGAAAATTGCTATAGTTGAAGATGATATTAATATGAGAAAATCTCTTGAAATTGCCATGGGTGATTACAAAGAGTTTGACATCAAAACATTTAAAAATGCCAAAGATGCTCTAAAGTCTCTTGATGATAGTTTTGATTTGCTTATTACTGATATAAATATGCCCGGTATGGATGGTATAGAACTTGTAAAAGAACTTAACGGTCGTTTTGAAGTAATCATCATGACAGGTAATGCAACACTTCAAAGAGCCATAGAATCCATTCACTTGGGAGTAAAAGATTTTCTACTTAAACCTTTTGATGTAGATACACTTGTAGATGCTATCAAAAGAGAGAGTGAAGTTCAAGAGGTTAAAAAAAAGGTCTCTTCTAAAAGTAATCAAAAGAACTCTTCAAGTGATTTTTTAGGCAGTTCAAAAGCACTTGACACTGTTTTAAAAATGGCTGATAAAGCATCTAAGACAGATGCCAGTATCCTGCTTCTTGGTCAAAGTGGTGTTGGCAAAGAAGTATTTGCTTCGTATATTCACAAAAACTCCCCAAGAACAAAAAAACCATTTATTGCTATCAATATGGCAGCAATACCTGAAAACCTTATAGAGAGTGAACTTTTTGGATTCCAAAAGGGTGCTTTTACAGATGCAAATGAGGCTAAAGCCGGACAATTTGAGTTGGCAAATGGAGGAACACTCTTTTTAGATGAGATTGCCGAAATGCCCTTTGGTGTTCAAGCTAAACTACTTCGTGCTTTACAAGAAAAAGAGATAAGAAGATTGGGGTCATCTAAAAGCATTAAGATAGATATACGGGTCGTATCAGCAACAAATGCAAACCTATCAGAGAAGATAAAAAATGGAGAGTTTAGAGAAGATCTTTACTATCGTTTAAATACAATTCCTATAGAAATTCCACCTCTAAAAGATAGGGTGGAAGAGATTTTAGAAATTGCTGAATCGATGTGTGAAAAAAATTGTACTAAGTATGATTTTGAGAAAAAAACTTTTTCCAAAGAAGCCAAAGAACTACTCTTAACATATAGTTGGCCGGGAAATATTAGAGAACTTATCTCTGTGGTTGAGAGAGCTGTTATACTAAGTGAAAATTCTGAAATAACAGCAGATGAACTTTTTTTACAAAATAGATTTAACTGAGGATAAAATAATGATAAGAATTAAAATTCAATGCAGCGAGGCAATAAATGGCGAGTCGTAGAAAATATAATGTAGCAGTAGTTGGTGCAAATGGTGCCGTTGGTGAGGAAATATTAACAGTTTTACAAGAGATCGATTTCCCTCTAAACAAATTAGTTCCCCTCGCAAGTGCAAGAAGCCTTGGAAAAAGTGTAGAGTTTAATGGTAAAAGTATTGCTATTAAAGAACTTACAAATGACATTTTCAAAGAAGAAGAGATAGAGATAGCACTTTTTAGTGCCGGTGGAAGTGTAAGTGCTGAATTTGCACCTGACGCTGTAAAAGCCGGAGCAGTTGTTATCGACAATACTTCTCACTTTAGAATGGACAGTGATGTTCCTTTGGTAGTTCCAGAAGTTAATCCTGAAGATATTGCTAAGTGGAAAAAAACAGGTATTATTGCAAATCCTAACTGTTCAACTATCCAGATGGTTCAAACACTTAAACCACTTGATGATGCCTATAACCTAAAAAGAGTTGATGTTGCAACTTACCAAGCAACAAGTGGAGCCGGTAAAACTGCTATGGAAGAGTTAGTTGCACAGATGCAAGATTTCTTTGCATTTAAACTTGATGAATCAGAACACAAAGCTTTTAACCAACAAATTGCTCTAAATGTAATCCCTCAAATCGATGTTTTTACTGAAAATGGATATACAAAAGAGGAGATGAAAATGGTAAATGAAACTACTAAAATCATGCACAAAGATATAGCACTAAGTGCTACTTGTGTTCGTGTACCAACTCTTCGTGGACATGCTGAAGCACTTACACTTAGATTTGAGAGCGAAGTTCAAGCAGATAAAGCAAGGGAGTTACTAGCTAAAGCACCTAATCTTGTTATCTTAGATAAACCAGAGGAGGTACTTTATCCTATGCCTTGTACTTGTGTAGATATGAATGAGACTTTTGTCGGTAGAATTAGAAATGACAACTACTCTAAAAACATACTTCATCTATTTATAGTTGCAGATAACCTAAGAGTTGGTGCTGCTACAAATGCTGTTCGCATCGCTCAAAAATGGGTAGAGATGGAAGGAGAAAAATAGAAATGGAAAAAATCTTTGAAAGTAGCCTGTGGGCTACAAGATTTATGGTTATTCTTGCTGTAGTTTTTGGTCTAATCGGGGCTGTTGTACTTTTCGTAGTCGCTTCATTTGATGTTTATGAAACTGCAAAATTTGTTATAAATACATATATAACACATGCTCACCCAGAACATTTTCATGAAAATGTTGTTGGAGGCATAATTGGTGCAGTTGATTTATACCTCATTGGTGTTGTTATGCTACTCTTCTCTTTTGGTCTATATGAACTATTTATTTCAGAGATAGATGTAGCAAAAGATGATAGTGGAGAAGATAATAAAATCTTAGCTATCCACTCACTAGACCAACTAAAAGATAAAATCTCAAAAGTAATCGTAATGGTTCTTGTAGTTGGATTTTTTCAAAAAGTGGGACATACTGAATATAGCGGTGCATTAGATATGCTCTATTTTGCACTGTCTATCACGGCTGTAGCAGTCGGACTCTACTTTTTAGGTAAAGTAGGGAAAAAACATTAACGGATTTAAAGGTAAAAAATGGGAAAAATATTTGTAGATGCATGTTTTGGTAAAAAGACTCCGTATACTCCAGTTTGGATGATGAGACAAGCTGGAAGATATCTTCCTGAGTATATGGCAGTAAGAGCTGAAGCCGGAAACTTTCTAAATCTTTGTCATAACCCTGAAAAAGCAGCTGAAGTAACTATTCAGCCTTTAGATATTGTTGGTGTAGATGCAGCAATTTTATTTAGTGATATTCTTGTAATACCTGATGAAATGGGAATGGATCTGTCATTTGTTAAAGGCGAAGGACCTAAATTTAGTGACCCTATTACATGCCAAGCTGATATAGACAGACTTATTGGTGGTGATGAGGCAGCTTCTAAACTTACTTATGTTTTTGATACTATTAAGCTTTTAAGAGAAGAGTTAGATAAGAGAGGTGATGACAAGGCACTTATCGGTTTTACCGGTGCTCCTTGGACACTAGCTACTTATATGATAGAGGGTCAAGGAACTAAAACATATAACATCTGTAAAAAAATGATGTATTCAAATCCTGAACTGCTCCATAATATACTTGCTAAAGTTACTGAGGTTGTTAAACTTTATATGGAAAAACAGATTCAAGCCGGAATAGATGTAGTTCAAATATTTGACTCATGGGCATCTGCAATCGAGCCTGGTAAATATGATGAGTTCTCTTGGAAATATATGGTAGAAATTGCTGAATATTTAAAAGAAAAATATCCAAATATTCCTATCATAATGTTTCCTAAAGGTGTTCCTGCATTTTTAGATAAGGTTTATGGAAACTTTGATGTATTTGGTGTAGATTGGGGAACTCCTATCTCTATGGCAAAAGAGAAACTTGGGGAGAGATATGTTCTTCAAGGAAATATGGAACCATGCAGATTGTACTCTAAAGAGGAGACAACAAAGTGTGTAGAAGCTATTGAGGAAACCATGCAGGGTAAACGACATATTTTCAATCTTGGGCATGGAATACTTCCAGATGTACCGGTAGAAAATGCAAAACACTTTATAAATGAATGTCATAGAGTTAGTGGCAAAGCCTCTAACTAGCCCTCAATGATGCTAAAGCATATCATTTCTGGTTCCAATCCTAAAGAAGTGAAGCAGTTCACTTTTTTTAAATGGATTTCAAGTGTCAAATAGTATAATTTTTGGTCCTATTAACTCACGCCGATTTGGCATGAGTTTAGGCGTAGACCTCTCTCCTGCACTCAAACAGTGTAACTTCGACTGCCTCTACTGTGAACTGGCTCCAAGTGCTACAGTAGCATCTCAAGCACAAACCATGGAAGTATCACAAATTATAAAAGAGTTAAAGTCTCATTTAGATGAAAAGATAGATGTTATTACTCTAACTGCTAATGGTGAACCAACCCTTTATCCTCATCTTGATAAACTTATAGATGAAATAGACAAGATAAAAAATTCTACCCAAACTCTTATACTTACAAATAGTGCTACTTTAATCAAGAGATCAGTTTTTGATTCACTACTTAAATTAGACCAAGTAAAACTCTCTTTAGATGCAATTAGTAACGATATATTTAAAAAAATAGATAGACCTCATGATAGCATTAAGATAAAAGAAGTTGTAACAAAAGTAGTGGAGTTTAGCAAAGCCTATAAAGGTAAACTTTTTATAGAGATACTTTTCGTTCGTGGCTTGAACGACAGCAAAAAAGAAGTTGCTAAGCTAAATGATGTTTTATTAGAGTTAAATGCTACAAGAGTAGACTTAGGAACTATAGACCGTCCTCCTGCTTATCCTGTGACGGGTATAAGCTATAAAGAACTGCATAATATATCTTTGATGTTTGATAACTCTCTTCCTGTTCATATAGCATCCAGAGTTCATGCAGAACCCAATAACTCTTACTACTCTAATGAAGATATATTAAACACACTAGATAAAAGACCTTTAACACAAGAGGATATCAATCTACTCTTTGATGATGAAAGTAAAAAACAACTTAAAATACTAATAAATGAATCAAAAATTGAGAAAAAAATAGTTGGAAATCTAGAATTTTTAATTCCACATGCCAATATAAAAAGAAAACGCTCCAAGTGACCTAAAACCCTTGACATTTTACACTTTATAAAGTATAATTTCGGCTCAATAAATAATCCGGATTAGCTCAGCGGTAGAGTAGGTGACTGTTAATCACTTGGTCACTGGTTCGAATCCAGTATCCGGAGCCATTTATATGAACCCCAAACTTTTTAATATTCCGGATTAGCTCAGCGGTAGAGTAGGTGACTGTTAATCACTTGGTCGCTGGTTCGAATCCAGCATCCGGAGCCATACAATAAACCCTAAATATAGGGCTTTATTACACTTTTAATCACTCGTTTAAGAAATCAAATAGAAATTCATTTCCAACCTATTTCCAACTAAACACTTTTTAAAATAGTTTTCATATCCTAATATTTAGCCTTATTACAGACCTTTATTAGAATATTTACCTGATGCTTAGTTTCTATTTTCCTTAAAGACTTCGCAAAAACCATAATCCATATTTGCATTAATTTGTTCAAGAACTAAACTATGAGCATCTTGTAAATCAATTTCAGGGTCTTCTTTTATTTTACTTCCAACTATACTACCCCAGAGAAATCAAACAACTATTTCTAAAGTTTAATTCCTAAAAGAGTAAAATTAAACAATAAAAAGTGAGGGTATAGATATGAGCAGAAAGATGACTAAGTTTTCAACACAGTTAAAA
>JAYELK010000116.1:0-10773 GCA_034717415.1 Campylobacterota bacterium
AGTTTTTTCTCGTTTTAATTTAATAAGTTTAGGAGATTGTAACATACTTTAAATAGAGTTCTAAAATTATTTTGATATACTATAATTTATCACATAAATAATACAAAACAAAAAGAGAAAATATGAAAATAATTGTAAATGGTGAAACTAGAGAATTTGATGAAAAAGTTACTCTTGAAAAAGTTTTAAAAGAGTTGTCTTTAGAGGGTAAAGTTATGGCAGCTGCTGTAAATATGGATATAGTAAAACAAGATAACTGGAATATTTATATGTTAAGTGATGGAGATAAACTAGAGTTATTAGACTTTGTTGGAGGAGGTTGATGTTTCAATCGCTACTACGGCAATAGCATATTCTCCATCATGAGTAATTGATAGACTTATATCTGTTATATGAAACTTATCAATAATTTTTTGTGATAATTTTATCTTTGGGGCACCTTTAGAAGTTTTGTAGATAGTTATATCATGAAATGAACATTCACTTCCTATACCAACTCCCAAGGCTTTTGAAAAAGCCTCTTTTACTGCCCAAAATCCGGAAGCTGTCTTATAATTTTTTACAAGGACTATTTCATTTTGAGAGAGAAATTTTTGAAGTGCCTTCTCCCCAAATCGTTCCATTAAACGATTCATACGAGAAGTTTTTATAAGGTCTATTCCTATCATTTACTGAATGACAAATTCCGTAAAATAGACACCTCTAACTTCACCATCTGTAATCATAGCATTTAGAGTATCCATGATTTGAGATGAAACTTTCTGTTTTCCTTTTTTTGAGGAGATCTCTTCAAGTGTTTTAGATGTTAAAATCCTGATAACTCTATCTCTTAAAACAGGAGATTTACTATCAAGTTCCAAACTTAACTCTTCGCCTTCTAACTCTAAAGACATAGTTACTTTTAAGTAGCGACGACCAGCATCACTTTTTAAGTTAACTGTAAAAGTGTCCAATGGATAGAGTATGCCTATATCGCTAAGACTGCGTGATTCATCTATATCTGAATTAGATCTACTACTTCTTTTTGATTTTGAAATAGATTTTTCTTTTACTTGTGGTGAACTAGACTTTACAACATCTTCATCATCACCCATCAAAAGAAAAGCAACTACTGCACCACCGAGTATAATAAGTATTAAAACAACTATAATAATTATCATCAGCATATTGCTAGATTTCTTTTTTTCCTCTGTACTTTCTTCTTCTGTGCTTTCTTCAGCCATTTTCGTCCCTTAAAATATAATTATGTTAGTATATCGTAATTTATAAGATTTTATAAACTTATTGTTCCACTAAATCTTTTAACGGTAAAAATTCATAACTATCTGCATTATAGTAGTCAATTTTACCGGTTTCCATATCATAGTACCATCCATGAATATATAAGTCACCCTTTTGAAATCTCTTTTTAACATTTGGGTATGTCAAAATATTTTCTATCTGTTTTATAACGGAGAGTTTTTCTGTTAATCTAAGTAGTTCTTCCAATGGAGCGTCTGCCCCTAAACTAAGGATGGCAGATGTTTTTGCACTTTCACCTAATTCCAGCCATTTTTTAGTATGAACAAGCAATGGGTCTTCAATCTGTTCAAATAGGCATTTACACGCACCGCAATGTGTATGACCACATATAATCACTTCTCTAACATTTAAAACACTAACTGCATACTCAATACCTGATGCTGTTGCGTGAAAATCTTCATCTGGTTTATATGGTGGCACAAAATTTCCAACATTTCGTATAACAAAGAGGTCTCCAGGATCCGATTGTACCATTAAGTCAGGAATTACTCTTGAGTCTGAACACCCTATAAAAAGTGCTTTTGGACTCTGTCCACTTCTAACTAGGTTAAGTAGAGATTCTTTATTTTCTTTGAAGTAAGATCTAAAAAGTTTATTACCTTCAACATACTTTTCCAAATTCATAATTTTAACTCCATATAAAAATTAGTTACACACTGTTATGTCAAGAGATTTTATCATCTCTTCAAAGATTTCTCCAGCTTTCCTGTCCATGTCATCATGATATTCAATTACCAAAACTTCCCTGCCATTTGATACGGCTGTTGTATGGATTTCCGGTTTTATGCTATGTCTAGCAATAATTTCATTTATACAAGAATCTACCCTGTTTTTTTCTTCACTACCTTTATAGGCAAGAGCAAGTCTTGAAAATCTCTCTTCACTTCTGAATTCTGCATCAATCATATATTTCCCTTTTACAAATATTTTATAATTTTAAAATATTATATAGTAAATTTACTTTTAATATTGATTAAATCAATACCATTCTAAAAGTTTTGTAACTTCATCAACTATAAAAGTCTTAATAGATGTTTTTTCTAGTGGTTTTTTTGCTAAAAGTGCTTTGGAAATATTTTGCATTTTAGCCTCTTTTAGCCTAACATCTAGTGCATAAACTTCTCTTACATCACCAACAAGAGAGACTTCACCTATAAAAATTGTCTCTTTTGAAATTGCTCTGTCTCTAAAACTACTTATAATTGCCGCAAGAACAGCTAAGTCTGCTGCTGTCTCAGTGATTTTGATACCACCTGTAATATTTATAAAAACATCATACCCAGAGAGAGGAATTTCTAGTTTTCTCTCTAAGAGTGCCAAAAGCATATTTAATCTATTGTTATCAAAACCGGTAGCCTGTCTTTTTGAATTTGGAGTGTGTGACTCTGAAACAAGGGCTTGAACTTCCAAGATAATAGGGCGAGAACCTTCCATAACAACAGTTAAAGCAGAGCCCGCTTGCTCAGAATTACGGTTAAAAAATCTTGATGCTATGTTGGTAGCAGATACCAAACCATCACTTCTCATCTCAAAAACACCTATCTCACTTGTAGGACCAAAACGGTTTTTAAAGCCTCTTAATATACGAAGTTCTTGTGATGAATCTCCCTCAAAGTATAAAACAGTATCAACCATATGTTCAAGTACTCTAGGACCTGCAATAGAACCCTCTTTGGTGATGTGACCAATGATAAAGATGGCAATATTCTTCTCTTTAGCTATGCGCATAAGTTCAAATGTTATCTGTCTGACTTGAGTAACAGAACCTGGGGCTGAAGTGATATTTTCGGAGTATATGGTTTGTATGGAGTCTATAATCAAAAAGTCATACTCTCGATGTTTAAGTTCAAGTAAAACCTGTTCCAATCTAATCTCGCTTAAAAGATAGAGAGAGCCGTTGTTGGCTTTAAGTCGGTTTGCTCGAAGTTTTATCTGTTCGGCTGATTCTTCACCTGTAACATAGAGTACATTTTTATTTGTAGATGCGATATTTGATGCTACTTTTAACAGCAGTGTAGATTTACCAACACCGGGACTACCACCTATAAGGGTAAGTGAACCAGGAACGATTCCACCACCTAAAACGCCGTCTAATTCTTCATCAAGTGAACTGTATCTAAAGACTTCAGACTCTTGTATTTCATTTATACTTATAGCTTTAGAAGTTGTAGAAGAAGTTGATTTGGTCTGCTTTACAACTTCTTGTTGATGTTCATTTAACTCGATAAATGAATCCCATGCCCCACAATTTGTACATTTACCCATCCATTTTGGGGTAGTTAGTCCACAGTGCTGACACTCAAAGAGGATTTTTTTCTTAGCCATAATTTATACCTTGATTTTTAATAATTGAATTATTATAAGTTCCTGTTCATAAATAACCCCAACTTCAGCGATAGGTAAATAGCTCTAGTGCTAGGCAGATTTATGCAGGACTAGTTTACCTAATTCAAGTAAATCTAACGACGCAATAGGGCTATTTACCTATCGCCCGAAGGGAAGTTTAAAAAGAGGGCTACTGCTTCGTTAAAAACTCTTGAAGCACAATAAGTGCAACTGCGAATTTTCGCCTCACATTAACCCTCTTTTTAAGCTTCTGAAGTTGGGGTTCTTTATGAGCAGGAACTTTACTATCTTTGGCATGTAGAGGTTGAAAATATGGCATTTTGCCATATTTTTTCTTGGCATGTAGAAAAAGTTTAATTTTCTTCTATAAATAGAGCATCTAATAATCCATCAACAAACTCATATTTGTTAAATGGTACTAAGTTTTCCGGTTGCTCACCTGTTCCTATGTAAAGTATAGGAAGTTCAAGTGCATAGGCTATACTAAATACGCTACCACCTTTAGCAGTTCCATCCAGTTTTGTGATGATAATACCATCTATGCCTATCATCTCGTTAAATGCTTTTGCTTGGGCTATAGCTGAGTTTCCTTGTGTTCCGTCTATAATCAGAACTGTTCTATGTGGCGCTCCGGCATGTGCTTTATCGCAGATACGATTTATCTTTTTAAGTTCATTTGCCAGATTTGTTTGAGTGTGGAGTCGCCCAGCCGTATCGATGATGACATTGTCAAAACCTTTTGATTTTGCAGAATCAATAGTGTCATAAGCTACAGCTGAACTATCATGCCCTTGCTTTGAAGATACTATGGGTATATCAAGTTTTTTTGACCATAGCGTAAGTTGTTCGATAGCTGCTGCACGGAAAGTATCTCCTGCCCCAAGGATAACTTTTTTACCCTCATTTTTATATCTTTGAGCAAGTTTAGAGATGGTTGTTGTTTTACCGGCACCATTTACGCCGACTATAAGTTCAACAAAAGGAGCAGTGTAGTTTGGTTCTTTATATGAGGTGTGTGCCAGAGTTGAGAGAAGTTTTGAGCGTAAAATCTCCCTTGTGATTCTGTCTTGATAGGTTTGTTCTATGATGATTTCAACCAAATTATACTCAACATCAGCCTCTAGTAAAATATCTTCAAGTTCATCTTTTGTAAATGAGATTTTTTTCTTTGGTGCTACTGTTTTTATTGCTTCAACAGTTTTATTTAGTGATTTTTTTATAAATCCAAACATTTTTAAATAATCTCCTATAAACCTAAAGCTCTTTTGATGTCACTCTCTATAAATTCCTCTTCTATTGCACCAATGTAGTGAGTTATATATTTGCCATCTTTATAGAGTGCCATAATAGGTATAGGGTATCTATCACCCAAGTCAAGACTATCTACGATTTTATCAGCCAAAGGACGATTTGCATCAGAGTTTACTAAAATATAGTTAGCATCATAAGTAGTTCTAAACTCTTCTAGTTTAGCATTTGGTGCATTGTCTTCGATGGTTATACCGATAACAATCAAATCGTCTTTATATTTTTTTTGAAGTGAACTAAGATGCGTTGCAGCTTTTCTGCAAGGTGGACACCAAGTAGCAAAAATATCATATATAACAACTTTGCCATTTGCATTTTCTAGTTTAAATCCATCTGCTTCTTGAGTTACAATGTATTGAGTGTTTTTAAGTGAAGTCAGTATATGCTCATTTTTAGATACTATGCTGTTTGCTTCTTCATTTTTATCGCTAGAACATCCTTGAAGTAGGAAGATAAGTGCAAGTATTGTTGGTAAAATTGATTTTTTTAACATTTATGGTGCCTTTTTGATGTTTTTTTAGTAAAATATGGGGAAATTATAACCGAAAGTTTTTATATGTCTCTTACAAAAGCAAAATTTCGAGAAAATTGTCTGAAAAAAATAAAAAATCTTTCTATACATAATAAGTTTTATCGTAATGCAAGATTAAATAGGCAACTGTCTATGGAATTAAAAAAAATAAAAAACAGAAAAATCCTCTTCTATTGTCCGTTACCGTTTGAAGCAGATATTATGAAAACACTCCTCCAAATACGAAAAAGGTGTGATCTGTTTGTACCATTTATGCAAGGCGAAAGTTTTAAAATGGTACCATTTAGATTACCGCTTAAACAAAACAAGTTCGGTATTTTTGAAGCGGGAAATACAACAAAAAATATAAAAAAAATTGATATAGCTATAGTACCTGCAGTTGGGGTAGACGGAAATTTACAAAGAGTAGGTTTTGGAAAAGGAATGTATGATCGTTTCTTTGAAAAGTTACAAAAAAGACCATACACGATTTTTATACAACCAGAGTTTTGTTATACGAAAAAATTTATTTGTGACAGTTATGATGTCAAATGTGATTTACTACTGACACCAAAGGTAAAAAAGTTACCTATGGCTAGGGTCAATAAGAGGAAATAAAGATGTTAAACGAAGTTCTACTAGGTGGTTTTATTGCCACTCTTAGTGGGGTTATCGGGTTTTTCGTCTCTAAAAAAATTACAAGTGCTAATTTTGATATTTACATAGATCAGGCAAAAGCAAAAGCCTCTGCTATAGAAAATGAAGCAGAGTTGCTTTTACATAGATCAAATCTAAAATCTCAAGAGATTGAGTTAGAAGCTATTAAGCATTTTGAGAGTGCAAAAGAGAGAGCTAAAGCAGATCTTCATCAAAGAGAAGATGATGTAATACGAAAAGAGCAGAGTTTTAGACGCTACAAGCAGATTGAAGAGAGAAAGATTCAAGAAGATAGTGGTGTTATAAAAGCTAAAAGAGTTGATTTAGAGAGAAATGAAAAACTGTTAAACTCACTAAAAAACAGATATGAAATAAAAATAGATGAAGCACTCCATACTATAGAACGAAGTGCAGGAATGACGCAAAGTGAAGCAAAACAAGTTTTACTTGAAAAAATAGAAGAGAAGTGTCGCGCAGATGTGGCACATATAGTAAGACGACATGAAAATGAGGCTAAAGATACCGCAAAAAAAAGAGCTAATTATATATTGGCTCAGGCTACAAGTCGTTTTGCAGGTGATTTTGCATCTGAAAGATTAACAAACTTGGTTCATCTTGAAAATGATGAGTTAAAAGGTCGTATAATTGGTAAAGAGGGTAGAAACATTAAAGCCCTTGAAGCTCTAATGGGTGTAGATATTATCATAGATGACACTCCAAATGCCATACTTGTTAGCAGTTTTAATCTTTATCGTCGTGCTATTGCAACTAAAACATTACAACTGCTTATAGAAGATGGAAGAATTCAACCTGCAAGGATTGAGGAGATTTTTCAAAAAGTTTCAGATGAGTTTGAAGCCGGTATTCTTGCTGAGGGTGAAGAAGTTGTGGCTGATTTAGATGTTGGTGTTATGCATCCTGAACTTATGAAGCTTATAGGACGACTTCGTTACAGAGCCAGTTATGGACAAAATGCTCTTGCACATACTCTTGAAGTGGCACATTTAGCCGGTATTATGGCAGCAGAGATGGGTGGAGATCCAATCTTGGCAAAAAGAGCAGGTCTCCTTCATGATATAGGTAAAGCACTTACTCATGATGCTGATGGAAATCATGTTGATTTAGGTGCTGATATTTGTAATCGTTACAATGAGAATAGTGTAGTTATAAATGCTATTTATGCTCATCATGGACATGAAGATATTAACTCTATTGAGTGTGGTGCTGTTTGTGCTGCTGATGCACTTTCAGCTGCTCGTCCAGGGGCAAGAAGAGAGGTTTTAGAGAGTTTCTTAAAGCGAGTGACGGAGATAGAAGAGATAGCATCAAGTCATACCGGTGTTAAACAAGCCTATGCTATAAATGCCGGACGAGAAGTAAGAGTTATAGTGAATGCTACTTTAATTAATGATGATGAATCTGTTTTAATGGCTAGAGAGATAGCAAAAGAGATAGAAGAAAAAGTTCAGTATCCAGGTGATATAAAAGTAAATGTCATTAGAGAAAGTAGGGCTGTGGAGTATGCTAAGTAGTTTAGTGTGTTGGAAGAAGTGATATGGTGTATTTTATCGCCATAACGATAAAAGATAGAGTCACAAAAAAAGATATTATTACTATAATGATTTTATACTTTGGTTTGATTGTATTTCTCACTACAAAATGGGAGTAAGCTTAATGCTCCTCTTCCATCCCATTGATAATAGAATCATCATACGGGTCCATGTGGATTAGCGTATGAACAATTTTATCTTTAAAAAGAGTTTTTATTTTTGCTTCTACATTATCGGCTACTAAGTGTGCGTCATAGAGTGAAATGCTTACATTGAAGACGGCATGTACAGAGATAAAGATATTTGAGCCTGCTTCTCTTGTTTGTAGGAAATGGTAGTCGGTAATTAGAGGTTCACTTTGTATGGTTTGGACTATAAGTTCTATATCCTCTTGTGGCAGTGCAGCATCAAGAAGCATTAAAACACCCTCTTTTATGATAGGAATAGCAGAGTAAATCATATACATAGCGATACCTATACCTAATATAGGGTCGATTAACTCTTCTGCCGTGTAGGAGATAAGGACTAAAGCAATTAAAACAGCTCCGTTTGAGAAAAGGTCTGTCTTATAGTGAAGAGCATCTGCTTTTATAACCATATTTTTGGTCTTTTTAGCTACGAAATTTAAAAAAGCAACTAAAAAAGCAGTGATAATAAAAGATACTATCATAACAGCGATACTTTCACTCATATGACTCATCTCTCTTGGATGCGTGATTTTAACTAGTGCTTCATAAAGAATAAAAAGGGCAGATAATGAAACAACGACACCCTCTATAACGGCTGCAAGAGGTTCTATCTTACTTCTACCATAGTGAAACTGATCATCTGGGTCTTTTTCGGCAGAATTTAGCGCAAAGTAGTTAAATAGTGAGACTGTAAGGTCTAAAAAAGAGTCGATTGCAGATGCTAAAACAGCGATAGAGCCACTTAAAATCCCAACCGTCATTTTTATCAATACCAATAACCCAGCAACTGATGTCGAAACTACTGTAGCCTTTTTCTCTAATCTCATAAAACAATATCCTTTAATAATTTGGATACAATTATATTAAAATTTTGATATTAAAAGAATAAAATGAACTTAGAAAATATAAGAAAAGAGCGACAAAAGTGGATGACATGGAAAAATATAACTCCACTTCGTAAAACTATTGAAAGCTTGGCATGTGGAGATTGGCATGTGGAGATTGGAGATGTGGTTAAGATTAGTGGTAATTATCCCCAAAATATAAAAGAGAGTGCCAAATCTCTTATGCCTTGGAGAAAAGGACCTTTTGAACTTTTTGACACATATATAGACAGTGAGTGGAAGAGTGATATAAAATATAATCTTTTAAGACCTCATTTTAATTTAAAAGATAGAAGAGTTGCCGATATAGGGTGTAACAATGGTTACTATCTCTTTCGTATGCAAGAGGATAAACCAAAGTCTTTAGTCGGTTTTGACCCATCACCACTCTATAAAACACAGTTTGATTTTATAAATCATTTTGTAAAGAGTGAGATAGTTTATGAACTTTTGGGTGTTGAGCATTTAGAGTTTTATGAAGAGAAGTTTGATATTATCTTTTGTTTAGGTGTGCTTTATCATAGAAGTGACCCCGTGGCAATGTTAAAGCAGTTATATAAAGGGCTTGACAAAAAAGGTGAGGTGATACTTGATACTTTTTATATAGAGGGTGAGGGCGAGATCTGTTTATGCCCAGAGTCATCTTATTCAAAGATACCAAATATCTACTTTGTGCCTACTGTTGGGGCTTTGAAAAATTGGTGTTTAAGGGCTGGTTTTAGTAGTTTTGAAGTGCTGGAGATTTCTGTAACTGAAGCTAATGAACAGAGAAAAACTGAGTGGATAGAGGGACAGTCATTAGAAGACTTTTTAGACCCAGAAGATGAGACTAAAACAGTAGAGGGTTATCCAGCCCCTGCTAGAATTTATGTGAAATTAATTAAGGATAAAAAATGAGTGTTATGAGTGAAGAACAGGTAGATGAGTTAGAGATACCTGACTATATGCAAGAGGATGTTGTTCTGCTAGAGACTCATCAATCCATTAACCGTGATTTGTGTGGTGAGATATATAAGATGGATAAAAATCATGTTGAGTTAAGACTTTTGACTACATCTGATATGGTTGCAGATGACCAAGGTCTTGTTCATGGAGGTTTTATCTTTAGTGCTGCTGATTATGCTGCTATGGCTGTTGTAAATGAGAAAAATGTAGTTTTAGTGGCATGTGATTCTCAGTTTTTATCTCCTGTAAAGTTTGGGGATGAGGTAACTTTTGTTGCTAAAGTTCGTCATAAAGAGGGTAGAAAAAGAAATGTTCATGTCATTGGGCAAGTTTTGGATATAAAAGTATTTGAAGGAGAGTTTAAAACTGTTGTTACAGAACGACATGTTTTAAAGTTAAAACTTCTTGATGAAGAGGAAGAGGAGGTCTAAAACCCTTCACCTTCTTTTTTTATATACTTTCTATCCAGTAGTCAGCATATTTTTGTTCTTGCTTTATAGTAGTTTTTTCACCATGACCAGGATATACTGTTTTATCATAATCTAATGTTTTGAATCTACTTAGAGACTCTTTCATATCTATTGGATTTGAGTGTGGAAGGTCTGTTCTTCCAATAGAGCGATCAAAGATAAAATCACCACTAAACATAGCATCTCCTATCTCTATAGTAGAACATCCCGGAGAGTGTCCCGGAAAGTGACGAAACTTTACTTTTACACCATCAAAATCAAACTCTTGGTTATTTTGAACTTCTACATCTGGTGTAGATGGTGGCAGATCTGCCATCCAACTACTTTCTCCAAGCATTGCTACATCATCTTTTGGAGTATAAAGAGGAATTTTTAATTTCTCTTGAAGTGAAGCATTTGACCAAACATGATCAAAATGTCCATGTGTATTTAGTATAGCAACAGGATTTGTAACATTTTGTATAACCCACTCAGTAGCACTAGCCCCTGGGTCTATAATGAAATCTTTGCCATCCACAGTAGCAATATAACAATTTGTCTGGTATATACCCATAGGCTGAACTTTTATCTGCATAGCTTCTTCTTTTTTTAGTGTGATTATAGCATGATTAG
>JAYELK010000117.1:0-10555 GCA_034717415.1 Campylobacterota bacterium
TACTTATACTTTTATTGACACAATCCACTGGAGATGTCATATACTCCTTAACACTTAATTTTAAATCCACTCTATCTTTTATAAGCCCTACAACATCCTTTGTTGTCAAGATTCCTATGGGTTTAAAATCTTTTACTATTACAACACTATCTAGTAAATCTTCAGCCATATCACTTAAAGCCTCATCAGTTACTGTATCTTCATCTATCCACTTTATTCTACGGGTCAATTTTAAAAAATCATCCACCGTATAGTTATCCATTAAAATTTCCGGATCAATATTACTCGTTATATCTGTATGCGTAACTACTCCATAAAGTGTACCATCTCTATTTTTAACACACATATACTCTGTTTTTTCTTCCAAATACTCTACTATATTTAAGATATTTGTATCTTTATCAACAACAGGTATTTTAACAAGCTCTATATCTATTAAAGAGGTATCCATACTAATATTTTGTTTATTTATATGGATAATATCTAATGCGGCAAGTATGTAGTAGTTCTCTGCATCTATAACAACAATATCTCTATGATTGCTATGAATCATCTTTTCAATAGCATCATTAACACTTTTGTTTATATCTATGGATATCACATTTGAGCTTGCTATATCACCAATACTTGGAAATTTCATACTAAGTTCCTGTTCATATTCTATTTAAAATCTCATAAACTCTTAAAGCTTGTTGATGTTCTTTTACATCATGTACTCTTAGTATAGAAGCACCATTTCTCAAAGCTTCCAAATGCAGAGTTAGCGTACCTGCCAATCTTTCATCTACTAGAGATGGAGATATTTTATCTATCATTGATTTTCTTGAAGCACCTACTAAAAGTGGTCTATCAAGAGTTAAAAAATGCTCTAAATGTTTTAAAAGCACAAGGTTATCTTCTACACTTTTACCAAAACCTATACCTATATCTAAGATTATATCTTTTATTCCAAAAGATTCAGCTTTTAACACTCTCTCTTGCAAAAATGAGTAGATATCACTTAACACTCTCTCATATTTTGGATTGTCTTGCATTGTTTTAGGAGAACCCTGCATATGCATAATAACGGCAGTTGCCTCGTAACTAGCACAAAGTTTACAAACCTCATCATTAGCTAAGCCAGTTATATCATTGACTATTTTAAAACCACTCTCAAGAGCATAAGATATTACCTTTGGCTCATAGCTATCTATACTGAATTTTACCTTTTCATAGAGTTTAGCTTTTTTTATGCCATCAACTATAGGTTTTACTCTAAGAAACTCATCCTCAACACTAACTTTAGGTGCATTTGGACGAGATGAGACTCCACCAATATCTATAATATCTGCACCATCTTCTATCATCTTCTCTGTAACTTCTATGGCATGTGAACCCTGAAATCTGCTACCACTGTAAAAACTATCATCATTAGCGTTTATAACACCCATTATCTCTACATGCTGTGGCTTTTTAACTTCTAAAATATCTCTTAATTTATGAGCTAACTCTCTTAGTCCAAAAGGCTGAACCAACTCTTTTTTACTTAAGATCTGTAGTTGTCTCCTAGTTGCTATAAGCATACAATCAACATATTGTGTAGTAGCTATAACAGTGCCACGAGGTACTGCTAAATCTCCACCGACAGAAAGAGCATCTTGTTTAAGTATATTTGCCCCACCCACATGCAAATCCTTTATTCGTATGACAAAGTGTTGGATTTTTGAAGCCAATATATCAACCCCACCACCATCTACACCTAACTCTTTAAGATATTTTTTTGTATCTATGTTATTTGATAATTTTTCAACTCTCATTTTATTTCTCACCTACAAAACTCATAAGCAGATGTGCCAACACACTTTGAGGTCTTGAGTTTAACTCTAAGAGTCTATATGCTCTATCAAAATTTTCTAACTGTAAAGATGAAAGTATAAGCATATCAACAACCGTAGCCCTATAATAGATGGCTTCTACCAATTCTTTAGCTTCACTCTTTTTTATTCTGGCACTATCTTTTAAAAAAGTAAATATTTGAACATAATCTATTCTTGCTAAATTTAGGTCAATTTCCATGATTTCATGAGAGAGATTACCTTTTATTATAGGCATTCTTGAGCGAACAGTGGAGAGTAGATTTGATTTTGTAGGAGAGATAACTATAAACTCTATATTTCTTGGTGGCTCTTCAAAAACTTTCAGAAGTGAGTTTTGAGAAATATTATTATAACTACGAGCAGCTAATATAATATACTTTGTCTGCGACTCACTTATATAAGCTTCTGCCACGACTGCCTTTGCATCTTCTATCTTAAATTCATCTCTTACAAAAGCAACTACCCTGTTTGGTTTTAGTTCTTGAGTCAATCTCTCAACTTCTGACTCTATCTCGCTAGAGATTAAGATATAAGAGTTTTGATGATTATGAACTAACATCAACCTCTCCAAACATTGCTGCATTTAAAGATAGATTGAAAAGTCTGTAGAGTTGTAAAAGTTTTATATCAAGATGTGAATCGTAAGATTTCATAGTAAAAGCATTATGATAATCTTCATCAAAAATCCAGAAGTAACTATTGTCTCTTCTTTTAGCTATATCGGCTCTTCTGTCCTCCCCTCTACCTATATAAAAAAAGAAATAGTTCTCTTTAAAAGAGAGAGATAGCATATCATCAAGTATATCTATTTTTTCACCACCACTTATGTTGTTATAGTGGCTATAAAGAGAATCTATACTTATGATTGACAGAAGTGGTCTATCTAACAACTCTGCATTTATAGAACTAAGTATGTAGGTTTCAAACCATTTTAACTTCTCATCTGTAATCAAGATAATAGTTTTACCGTTTAAAATCTGTTCTATAGCATGGGCAGTAGTAGTCGTCCAGTCAAATCTATGCTCTTCAAGCCAACTAAGTGCGCCACCCTCTTCTCTAATAGCGTCTAAACTCCACTGTGCAAAGTCTGGCATGTGAGAATTTGGCATAATTAAGATCTACTTATCTAACTCATATGCTTCATGTAAGCCTCTTACAGCTAACTCGGCATACTTCTCATCAATAACCATAGAAATTTTTATCTCTGATGTTGAAATCATATTTATATTTATATTATTATCTGCCATAGTCAAGAAAGCTTTCGCAGCTACACCTGTGTGAGATTTCATACCAACACCGACTATAGATACTTTACAAATTTTATCGTTATAAGAATCAGCAACAATATCTCCACTATTTACAAAAGTATCAACAACTGCTTTTGCATCAGTCAAATCACCCATAGGAACTGTAAAGTCAATATTTGTATTTCCATCGTGAGCTTTATTTTGAATAATCATATCGATATTTACACCACTATTTGCCAATTTTGTAAAAATCTCAGACGCTATACCGGGTCTATCAACCACACCCATCAATGAGATACGAGCCTGATCTCTATCTAGTGCTATGCCACTTACTAATGGTTTTTCCATAATATTTTCTTCCTTTGTTATAAGCGTTCCCTCTTCATTTGAGAAACTTGTTCTTGTTACTAGATTTACATTTAGTTTTTTTGCCAACTCTACTGAACGATTTTGAAGCACCTTAGCACCCAAAGATGACAACTCTAACATCTCTTCATAAGAGATTTTGTTAAGTTTTCTAGCCTTTGGTTCTATACGGGGGTCAGTTGTATAGATGCCACTAACATCTGTATATATCTCACAAAGATCAGCTTTTAATGCTCCTGCGATTGCTACAGCAGAAAGATCACTTCCACCACGACCAAGAGTTGTAACATTTCCATCAATAGAAACGCCCTGAAAACCTGCCACAACAATAATCTTACCCTCTTTAAGAGTAGATTCCATGGCATGTGGATTTATCTCCTCTATACGAGCCTTAGTATGAAGATTGTCAGTTACTATCCCTGCTTTTCTTCCTGTCATAGAAACTGTTTCATGACCCATCTCATTGAGAGCTATAGAGAGTAGTGAAGCTGTTACTCTCTCACCTGAACTAAGTAGCATATCCATCTCTGCTCTTGCAGGATTTGATGAGAAATGTTCAGCATAACCTACGAGTTTATTTGTCTCTCCACTCATTGCAGAAACTACTACAACTATATCATTACCGGCTTTCTTAGACGCACTTACACGATTAGCTACATTTTGGATTCGCTCTAAATCTCCAACACTTGTTCCACCAAACTTTTGTACTATCAACATTAAAGCAATCCCTCTTTCTTAAAATGTTTTATAACTTTTTTATAAACATCTTTTTTGAAACTTGAACTAAGTGAAAGAACTTTATCAAGTTTTACAAATTTATAGTTACTAAATTCGGGGTGCTTTGTCTCTATATTTATCTTTGCACTTTTTTTAAGTTTAACTAAAAAATATTTTTGTCTCTGCCCCGTATAAGGCTTCATTTTTTTAGCAATTTTAGAAGGAAAGTCATAAGTTATCCAGTGTGGATACTCAGCTATTATCTTTGCTTTTTTAGTCCCTATCTCCTCTTTCATCTCACGAAAAAGTGCTTCATGCACCTCTTCGCCTTCATCTATACCACCTTGAGGAAACTGCCACACATCATCTAAATCATTTCTCTGGGCAATAAATATCTCTTTTTTCTTTGGATAGTTATTTGAAACAATAATCATCGCCACATTCGGGCGATATAAATCTTTTTTACTCATCAACATACCTGCATATTATTTGTTCGCGATTATACATAATATGCGATTAAAAGAAGCTATAATTCCACATGCTATTATATATACATATTCCATTTTGTGATTCCAAATGCTCTTATTGTGCTTTTAACTCCTATGTAGATAAATTTCATCTAAGAGAAGAGTATATGAAGACTCTTGAAGTTCAACTTGATTATGAACTCAAAAGATTTGAAGTTACAGCCAAAAGTATTGAAACTATTTTTATCGGTGGTGGTACTCCATCTACTGTTTCACCTAAACTCTATGAACCTTTGTTTAAAAAGATAAAACCATATCTCAAAGATGAGATTGAAATCACAAGTGAAGCCAACCCAAACAGTGCTACAAAAAAGTGGCTTCATGGCATGTGGAACTTAGGTGTAAATCGTATCAGTTTTGGCGTTCAAAGTTTTGATGAAGAAAAACTAAAAGTTCTAAATCGTGCTCACACTCCACAAGATGCTATCGATGCCATATCACATGCCAAAGAGGTTGGTTTTAAAAATATATCTCTTGATTTGATTTATGCAACTTACGGAGACACTAAAAAGCTTTTAGAAAATGATATAAAAACTGCTTTCTCACTTCCCATAAATCATATAAGCGCTTATGCTTTAACCATAGAAGAGGGAACTCCTTTTGAGTCAAAGCCTAGTATGTCGCAAGAAAAACTATCTCTTACATCATGGCTCTTTAATAAGATCATGGCATGTGGATTTGAGCAGTATGAGATTAGTAATTTTGGCTCATACAAAAGTTCTCACAATCTCGGATACTGGAAATATAAAGACTATATAGGTTTAGGAAGTGGAGCTGTTGGAAAATTGGCTTTAGATAGATTTTATCCAGATGCAGATGTAGAAAAATATATCCAAAATCCTCTGAATATAAGAGTTGAAAAACTTCTTGAGGAAGATAAAAAAATAGAGCAGATATTTTTAGGTTTGCGTTCATGCGTAGGAATAGATAGAAATATACTAAACTCTGATGAACTAAAAAGAGCAGAAATTTTAGTAGATGAAAACAAATTAATAAAAAAAGATGCTTTCTTTTACAATAAAGAGTATCTATTGGCTGACGAGATTACTCTATTTTTAACATCTTGAAGATAGTTTAATCATTCTTTAGCTAAAATCACGCGTTAATTATAATTTATATGAATTTTAAAGGTTTTATATGTTTGGTTTAGGCTTTACTGAAATAATGATTATCGCTGTTATCGCCATTTTATTCTTAGGTCCCGACAAGCTTCCTAGTGCGATGGTAGAAGTGGCTAAATTTTTTAGAAGTGCAAAAAAAACGATTAGTACAGTTAAAGATTCTTTAGAACAAGAGATGAATGTTTCAGAGATAAAACAAGAAGCACTAGCTTATAAAAAAGAACTTCTTGAAGCAACAAATGATGTTAAAAAAGCAACTGATATGAGTGATGTTGGTGCAAAACTTACAAGTTTGAGTGATGATTTTGACCATATTCTTGATGATGAAGAGAGTGAGCCTAAAGAAAAAGAGACTCCTAAAGCATCTCCAAAAGCTGAAAAAGTAACTTTTGAGAAAAAAAAGAAAACCAAGAAAGAAGACAGTATAGATGTTTGATGATTTAAAACCCCACTTAATAGAGCTTAGAAAAAGGCTTGGTATCTCAGTCGGAAGTCTGATAGTTATGTTTTTTGTTATGTTTTACTTTCATGAACCTATCTTAGAGTGGATGGTTGAGCCACTAAATGTAGCACTTACAGAAGTTGGTAAAAAGTTAGACACAAAAGCTGCAGAGGGGATGGTTACAACTTCTCAGGTTGGTGGAGCATTCTTCGTTGCACTAAAAGTCTCATTTTTTGCAGCCATTGTTGGAGCGTTACCTATAATCCTCTCACAAATCTGGATGTTTATCGCACCGGGACTTTATGCTAATGAAAAAAAGATGATTATTCCTTTTATCGTAGGTGGAACAACAATGTTTTTAGTAGGTGTTCTCTTTGCTTACTATATCGTTACCCCTTTTGGATTTGATTTTCTTATAACCTTTGGTAGTTTCAAATTTACACCACTGATAAATATAGAAGACTATGTAGGCTTTTTTACAAAGATTATGTTTGGATTTGGTATAGCCTTTGAACTGCCTATTTTTGCCTACTTTTTAGCTCTGCTTGGTATGGTAAACGATAGACAGATGACAGACTTTTTCAAATATGCCATCGTTCTTATATTTGTAGTGGCAGCCCTTTTAACTCCTCCAGATATTTTAACTCAACTCCTAATGGCTGGACCACTAATCATACTCTATGGTTTCTCTATCCTGATAGTAAAAATGGTAAATCCTGCTCCAGCCCAAGAGGAAGAAGAGGAAGAAGAGGAAGAAGAGGAAGAAGTAGTAAAAACCCAAGATAGACTCGAAGAGTCAAAATAAAAAGTTTAAATAATTTACCTAATATGACAGACTCTTCACTCCTAACTTCCAGCTATAACTTTCATCTGCCAGATGGACTTATAGCCTCGCACCCTGCAAATCCGAGAGACAGTGCAAAACTTCTCGTTTATGATAGAAAAACAGATAAAATCACACATGCCATATTTAGAGATTTTGAAAAATTTATCCCTAAAAATTGTGCCATTATATTTAACAATACAAAAGTTATAAAAGCCAGACTTTTTGGACATAAAGCAAGTGGTGGAAAACTTGAACTTCTTATAAATAGAGCTTTAAATGCAAAAGATGTAAGCGTATATATAAGAGGAAAAGTTAAAGTTGGTACTCAAATTTTCTTCGATGAAGATTTACTTGCAACTGTAAAAAAGTTAAATGAAGATGGAAGTAGAGTTGTAAATTTTATGGCATGTGAAAAAGAGTTAAGGTTTGAAGATGTTTTACCTATCATTGACAAGATAGGTCATGTTCCTCTTCCTCCATATATTCAAAGAAAAGATAACAAAGAAGATGAAAACGAGTACCAAAGTGTCTTCGCTAAAGAGGAAGGTGCAGTAGCCGCACCAACAGCTTCACTTCACTTCACACCAAGCCAGCATAAAAGAGTATGTGAAAAATTTCCACATGCCTTCGTAACACTTCATGTAGGAAGTGGAACATTTAAGCCTGTTGAAGCAGAAATAATTACAGAACATCCAATGCATTCGGAGTATTATGATATATCTGAGCATGCCAAGGAACTACTAGATTCCGACATACCCATACTTAGTATAGGAACAACGCCAACAAGAACTATAGAGTTTTATGCAAGAAACCCACATGCCATGAAAGGTGAAGCAAATCTTTTCCTACATCCAAATAATAAACCTATGAGAGTGAAGCATCTTCTTACAAATTTTCATCTACCAAAATCAACACTTTTGATGTTAGTCGCATCTTTTGTTGGAGTAGATAAAGCACAAGAACTTTATGCAGAAGCTATAAAAAAGAAGTATCGTTTTTACTCTTACGGTGACGCTATGCTAATTTTATAAAACTATAACTTTTGCATTTTCTATCTTAATCTCGCCACTAAGTTCAGCTTCAAAAACTCTATCTGGAAATTTAGCCAAAACTTCATCATAAGTTGGATTAGTTTTACAATACTCTAAAAACTTATCATCCTTGGCATGTGAAGCTTCAAAACTACCAAATCTTGAGACAAACTCTTCTATATCGTAGATAGCTTTAGCCTTATTCTCTTGAAGTAGTCTGTTTGTGGCACTACTCTCCCCTAATCTTTGAGGAAGAACAAATATCTCTTTACCCATTTTTAGAGCAAACTCAACACTTCTCATACTTCCACTTCCAAGCTCAGCTTCTGCTACAACCAAAACATCACCAAGAGCAACTACAAGTTCATTTCTTAGAACAAAACTCCATGGAGTAGCACGAAAACCTAAGTCAAATTGACTAAGAAGCAGACCATTAGTTTGTATATCGCTAAGTAGATTTTTATTAACAGCAGGATATTTAATATCAACTCCACATGGCAAAACTGCTATAGTATTTGCACTACCTGCTCCCTTGTGAGAGAGGGCATCTATCCCCATAGCACCACCACTAACTATACAAACTCCCACTTTTGAAAGTGAAGATGCCAGTTGATGAGTAAGTAAACGAGAATATTGTGATGGTTTTCTAGTTCCTACTATGGAGACTTTTTTAGAGTTTAAAAGTTCAAGATTTCCATCATAAAAAAGCTGTGAAGGATAGCTTTTCATTGATGCAAGCCCAGCTATTTTTTCTTCTATCTTTTTCATTTAATAGAGTCTGTTTATATAGACTAACTCTACCTCGTCAAAATATTTTTTAGACTCGCTTAGAGCTAAGATAGTATTGGCATGTGGATGTCCTATTGCGATTGCACTACCATGAAGTTTTGCTATTTTTATAGCTTTTTTTATTTGAGATTTTATATATGGTTTATCCATACGATGGTCTAAAAACACATCTCTAGCAACATAATTAAGACCATAGTTTTTCATTACTTTTGGAGCCTTGGTTTCTGCCGTAGTTCTACTATCTATAAAGTTAATCCGTTGATCATTTAGTGCAAGAATCAGTCTATTCATAGCAACTTCACTAGATGTAAACTTACTTCCTGTATGATTATTTATATATTTAACTCTTGGAAAAAGTTTTTTTAACTCTCTAATCCGATTTGATATAGTTCTCTGAGAATCATTAGCATAAAGAGTAAATGGTTCTTCTTTGTTAAAATTCATAGCTTCCATCGGCAGATGCACCATATAAAAACTCTCTTTTGATGCCAATTTAGCCGAATTTGGACGACTTTTACTTGGTGGTAAAAAAGACATAGTAAGAGGAATACCTATAGCTTTTATAGCCTCTACATGGCTTCTGACAGAGACATCATCTATAATAATTGCAAGTTTAGGTTTAGTAGATAATCGTTTTAGATCTCGACTAACTCTTTTAGGTGGATTTGTGAGAGCATCGCCATTGTACTCATGTGATGCGCCCCTTTGAGTCTTATGCTTTTGTGATAAAACTTCTTTTTTTAGCACTTTTTTAAGTCTATTATTTACACTATCTCTTTTTGTATTACTTTCTTCGAGTTTTTTAAGCAGACTAATTCTCTTTTGCTTTTGAAGTTTTTCTTTTTTTAAAGCATCCTCTTTTGCATCAGAAAATCCAAAATAGTAACCTGCAACCAGTGAACTCATAATAAGTGCGATTACCGCTAAAACCCAAGCAATATATGTCAATACTTTTGAGTTACTCTTTGTGGTTCTCTTTTTTCTTTTAGCCATGTTCTACTTAATCTCCGAAACTTTTTATAAAACTATACCATGCAATAATTAAATTGATACAATTTCATGACAAATTGTCATACTTTTTAATTTTTTTGGTATAGAGTTATGTAAAAACAAACTATAAAAAGCTAAATTTGCTATTTTTAAGGGAAGTTTATATATAATCGTGAGTTCCTTTCTCTTTGTATCATTAGTTTAATGATATATATCAGATATCCGAAAGGGAAACAAATGCCAAAATGGCAAATACCAAAAGGAGATAATACTCTATGAGAAATTACGAAAACCTAGTAATCGTAAAACCGACATTTACAGCAGAAGAGATTCAAGCAAGCGTTAAAGCTGTTGAAGAAGTAATCACTTCAAACGGTGGTGAAATAGCTACTACAAGTTCAATGGGGATGAGAAAATTAGCTTACCCAATTGACAAAAACGAGCGTGGTTATTACCATGTTATCTATTATAAAGTTGCTCCATCAGCAATTTCTGAAATTGAAAGACGCTTCCGTATCAACGAAGATCTACTTCGTTTTGTAACTATCAAATATGACACAAACCGTGAAATAATTGCATGGAACAAATTAGTTGAAAAAGCTCAAAAAGCAGCCACACCAGCTAAAGAAGAGACAAAAGAAGA
>JAYELK010000118.1:0-2066 GCA_034717415.1 Campylobacterota bacterium
CTTGGAAAGGTAGTGTAGGGTAACCTACCGAGGGTTCAAATCCCTCACTGTCCACCATTTACTCTCTCTTACAAGTGAAAAAATCACTTTTTAAATCAACTTTTTACAATTATATTAAATCAATGTTACTCGATATGGGTATAATATCTTAAAAAAAGTGATGGTATGGAAATAACTCTACTTATTAAATCTATTATGGGTCTTGTTGTTATTCTTGGGTTGTTGGTGTTTTTACTTTTTTTGCCATCAAGAAAAAAGAAAAAAATTTCTGTTGCTTCAAAAAAAGTATCTAAAACTTCTGAATCTCCTCAAAAAAACAGAATAGAGAGTGGTTTAAATTCTCTTTTTGCTATCATAAAAGATAGAAAAACAACTACTTTGAAACTAAAAGAAGCTCTTGATTTGGTTATAAAACATCACGGGGTTGTACATAAAAAGCTAGGATTGAGACCTCATCCTGATTTTGATTTATATATGGATATTCTTTTTACAATCTGTCGTCATCCAAACACAAGTAAGGATTTAATAGTAAAATTTGATAGAGAGTTAGAGAGGCTTAATCCTGAGTATAAAAAAGAGATAAATGATGCTATCTCTAAAGGATTAAACTCCAGAGGAATTTAAAGGAATCTCAAAAACCCCTTATGAAGTTATTTTTATAGTTTCAGCAGCGCGCCCTTGGATAATATATATATCTTTCTCTTTTAGTCTGTTTAGTGTAGCCATATCCATAACACTTGTAGCCACAAGTGAGATACCGACTGTATCGGTAATAAGTCTAAGAGATGAAATTGCTTGGTCACTCTGGCTTATAAAATAGTCAGCTTCTGCTTTTATATAGATTGGTCTTATATCTTGTAAGTATTGATAATCAGCATTTTCACCAATAAACTCAAAGATTCCCATCTCAATGTTGTATTTTTCAAAGAGTGTTTTATATAGTTTAATCTGCTCATAGTTTTGTCGTATAAGTCTATCGGGTACCTCAATAACCAATTTAAATGGAAGTTTTAGGGCATAGCTTTTAAATAGCTGTGAGAGTTCTGTGTATCTCTCTGTTGCACTAAGATACTCATATGACAATCTAAGTGAACACACTTTTCCTTGAAGTCTCATATCTGGAAGCATAAACATCATATTAATAACATTTTGGTATATTCTTGAACTTAAACCTACCTGATTTGCAGATGCCATAAATTGTCCGTAAGAGTAGATTGTTCCATCTGCTGTCTGCATGGTAATGCTTATAACATCGTGATCTATTTTTTCTGCTTTAGCGTCAACTGCAGTCCAAAGAACAAAACAGAAACCATTATCGTCTAGGGTTTGACTTATGATAGTTCTCCAAGCATCTTTACCCATAATTTCTGTTGCATCTTCTGCTTTATCAAGATGTATATGAGAGTTGTTAAATTTTGCTTGTGTTAGAGCGTTATCACATAGAGATAGAAGTTGTCCTATACTTTGTTTATAGTTATACTCATAGAGACCAATCGACATAAAGGTTATATCTGTATTAAGTCCAGTAGCTTCTATAGCTCTATCTGAAGCATCACAAATACCATATGCCAATTCTAGTCCATCATGGTCTGTACAGTCTGGTAATAAAATAGAGAACTCCGTACCATTCATTCTTGACACTATAGAGTTTTCATAGTTACTGGCATATACATTAAAAATCTTTGCAATCTCTACAAAAAGCTTATCAACATTTTGGTGACCTATAGTTTCGTTTGCTTCTATAACGCCACTTATGGCTATCATCATCTCAACACCACCCTTTGAAGTAGCATCAATTTTTAGATATTGAGGCAGTTTATCTATAAGATATTTACGATTTTTTAGTTTTGTGGCAGGGTCGGTGTATTCTAGCTCTTTTTGGCGTTTAAGTTCTGCGTTTCCTTTGTCAAACATAGCTTGTACTTTTGAAACCATATTGTTGGTTCCTTCTAAAAAAGTGTGGGTAACTTTCAACCTAAATCTCCCTAAATTTATTATTAACCAATGAAAAGTCCAATTTTCCAGTTAGTAAATAGACGATTATCTTATAATTCTTAAATGTCCTG
>JAYELK010000119.1:0-2061 GCA_034717415.1 Campylobacterota bacterium
GCTATAAATCATTTTCTCTTTTTTACTTCCTAAAGAGCGTTTTAAAATGGTGTTTATTCCTTTTTTTAGGGTTGGTTTAAAGACAAAAAACTCATCTGCATTTACTTTACCACTAACTACATTTTCACCCAAACCCCAGATGGAGTTAATCAAAATCAGATTTTCAGAGCCACTTTCGGTGTCAATAGTAAACATTATTCCACTTGAAGATTTATCACTACGAACCATTTTTTGAACTCCAATAGATAGAGCAACTTGGAAGTGATCAAATCCACGGCTGTCACGGTAACTTATAGCACGGTCATTAAAGAGTGATGCAAAACATTTTTTGACACTTTGAAGTATGGCATGTGGAGAGTCGATGTTTAAAAAAGTATCTTGTTGACCTGCAAAAGAGGCATCTGGTAAATCTTCTGCCGTTGCTGATGAGCGAATCGCTACATCACTAAACTCAACTCCATACTCTTTTGAAAGAAGAGAGTAAGCTTCTAGTATCTCTTTTTCCAGCACTTTGGGAAGATGAGAGGTCAAGATAAGTTCACGAACCTCTTTGCCTTTTTTTTGAAGCATATCCGTGTTAGATATATCAAGCCCTTTAAGTATCCTTTTTATAGCTTCTTTTATACTATTTTCTTCTAAAAGTAACCAGTAAGCGTCACTTGTAATAGCAAAGCCATTTGGTACATTTATGCCTTTAGAACTTAGGTTTTTATACATTTCACCAAGAGAGGCATTTTTACCACCAACTCTAGGAATATCTTTTATGGTTAGTTCGTTGAAAAAGGATATATAGTGCATAGAATAATCTCCTAAAAAAATTATTGATATATGCTACCATAAATTTACTATAGTAATTCACACTCTTTAGGATTTTTACACTTTATATATTTTATAAAAATAACTCCGGCTAAGATTGCTCCTAAGATAGGAGAGACTATATATAGCCATAGATGTTCAAAGTTTCCACTAACTAGAGCAGGTCCTATACTCCTCGCAGGGTTCATACTTGCACCACAGATAGGCCCTGCAAATATCGCTTCAAGTCCTACTGTAAAGCCTATAGCAAGACCGGCAAAGCTTTTTATGGCTTTTCCATGAACAGCACTTCCATAGATAACAAGCATAAGTATAAAGGTAAGTATAAACTCAAAGCCAAATGACTGATACCAACTCCCTCTTGGAAGTGTTGCCCCATAGTATGCCAGTTCATTTGCACCTTTAGCCTCTTCTAAAAAGAGAAGCATCAAAACTAAACAAGCTAGTATCGCACCACCTATTTGAGAAACTATGTATTTAAGAACATCTTTTTTGTCAAACTCATTCATAATCGCAAAAGATATTGTTACAGCAGGATTAAAGTGAGCTCCACTGATATGACCAAAAGTATAGATAAGAGCAGTTACAACAAAGCCAAAAGTAAGAGCGATACCTGCATGACCTAAACTACCTGTTAAGCTTTCTACGATAATTGCTCCACACCCTGCAAATACAAGTATAAAAGTACCGATAAATTCAGCTACGAGTTTTTTATCCATTAAAGACCTATCTCCGTTCTTGTAATGGGAATTAGTTCCATTTTGATAAGTTTTAAAGTTTTAAGAAATGCAGAAAAGTTTTTTCCATCTGGATCTTCATAACCTACATGTATAACTTTTGTGGCATGTGGAAATGTAGGGCATGATTCATTTGCATTATCACAAACAGTTATTACCAAGTCAAACTCGCTGTCCAAAACCTTATCTATAGTTTTTGAATGATATTTATCATCCCAAGAGCCATCATCTTGTAAAACTTTCTTGGCATGTGGATTTACTTTGCCACTTGCCTTGACCCCAGAACTTTGTGCTTCTACCCCATCAAGATATTTGTTTAAAACTGCTTCTGCGATGATAGAACGACAACTGTTTCCTGTGCATAAAATTAGAACTTTTTTTGACATATATATTACCTAGTAAATTTCTTTTTAATTTTCTGATTATACTAAAGTAAGATTACGATTACATTACAAAAAATTATATTATAAAATAATTTACTAATTTATAGGCTATAATTGCGATTATG
>JAYELK010000120.1:0-2055 GCA_034717415.1 Campylobacterota bacterium
TAAAATCAGCACTATATGTTTTTCTTTTTCTACTCATAATATTATCTCCTATTATCGTCTTAGTATTTTAACATTTAAGAATAAAAACTTTTTTCTAATTGGTTGCTTTTACTGGGGACATTATAGGAGATGGAAATATTTTAAATGGCAGTGGTTCAAGTTCTATTTTTTATACCGTTGTAAGTACGCTGTTTTTTATGCTTATCTATTTTGTCGGTAGCAAAAATATGACTCTTGGCATGTGGAGTAAGAGTTCATTTAAGGGAGCGAAAAAACTTTTCCCCATAGCTATGATATTGCTTTTTGCTTTTGCCATAGGAAAGGTTACTGTAGAGTTGAAAACAGGACTATATCTGGCTTCACTTGCAGATGAGAGTTTAAGTATCTACCTTTTAGCAGGCGTTATATTTTTACTAAGTTCACTTATGGCATTTTCGACTGGAACCAGTTGGGGAACTTTTAGTATTATGATTCCTGTAGCTGTTCCTATGGCTGTTGGAATGGAAGCTAATGTAGCACTTTGTATTGGTGCTGTAATATCAGGAGGAGTTTTTGGAGACCACTGTTCCCCTATCTCAGATACCACTATCATATCTTCAATGGCGAGTGATTGCGAAGTTATAGAGCATGTAAAAACACAACTTCCCTATGCTCTTATAAGTGGAATTATTGCATTGGTGCTTTTTATACTATTTAGTTTTAAATAAGTTTAATCTATTTACCCAAATAATTCCATAAGGATTTATAAAATTTATCTATGCTTGTGCTTAAGGGATGTTTAGTAAAAATTTTAAGCCACCTTATTGGTGGTGTAAATTTTTAATGAGCGTGCCTTGAGTGCAATGATAGTTTAAATTTTTTATTCTTATGGAATTATTTGGGATTTAGGAGTACAATTATTTCAATTGCAGAAGGTGTTATACTATGAAAGATAAGTACAAAGTTTTATTTCTGCTGTTTTTGCTTATCTCTACACTTCTTTCAAGTGCATATCTCTTTTTACCGGATTACTTTCAATCTTTAGACAATCGTGTTCGGGATTTTTATTTTAAATATAGAGGTCCAGAGAAAACAAGCGATGATATAGTTATTGTAGATATTGATGAGAGAAGTATCAAAGAACTTGGACAGTGGCCTTGGGAGAGAGATAAAGTTGCGAAGATACTTACAAATCTAAGTGATAGTGGAGTTGGTATCATTGGATTGGATATTGTTTTTGGGGAGGCAGATAAAACATCTCCAAAAAGATTGGCTAAAAAGTGGGGTATTGATGATACAAATATGCCTGACTATGACCTTATATTGGCACATGCTATTGCCAATACTCCCACCATACTTGGATATGTATTTGATTTTGATATTGATAGTACAAATGAAGCACCTCAAATACCTGCTATTTTTATTGAGAAAAGTAAAGGAGATATGGAGTTTATTCCACATGCTAAAGGGGTTTTAACCAATCTAAAAGTTATTCAAGATGCAGGATACTCCAGTGGCTATATGAATAATATTCCTGATGAGATGGGAATTATAAGAAGTGTTCCTCTTTTGATTGAGTATGATGATGAGATATATCCATCTTTAGCTTTGGAAATGTATAGAATCGCTATAGATGCCAGTAGGGTTACAGCTCTTTATAGTGAAGTTGGGGTAGAGAGTGTTTATCTTGATAAACACACTATAAAAAGTGATAGATTTGCTAGATTGCATCTGAATTTTAGGGGAGTATCTAAGAGTTATAACTATATTTCTGCTGTAGATATTTATAATGGTGTTGTCAAAAGAGAGTTGCTTGAGGGAAAATTTGTTCTTATTGGGACATCTGCTTATGGGCTTATGGATCTGCGTTCAACTCCTATGGATAGCGTAATCGCCGGAGTTGAAATACATGCAAATATGATAGATAATCTGTTAAACTCTGATATGCTGGTAAAGCCATCTTGGGCTGAAATAGCAGATATTTTTGCTATAATTTTCATCTCTTTTATAGTTGTGTTTTTTTATTCAAGACTCTCTCTTTTAACTCTAACTATAGTCTATGTTTTTTCAGTTTTA
>JAYELK010000121.1:0-1981 GCA_034717415.1 Campylobacterota bacterium
ACTTTGAGAGTTTGAAAATTAATGATGAGAACTATACTAAACCTAGTGAAAATGTAGCGTAAGGTAACAGGTATTTATGGAATTAGATTTTTGAAAAAGTTGTCTTGACTAATTGGGGTAGTATACTGTAAGGCGAAAATACGCAGGAGCTACAAGTAGCTTCAAGTGTTTTTAACGAAGCAGATTGTAGCTTATCTTTTCACCCGTAGGGCAACATTTAAAAGGCTCATCTTCTGCGTTAAACTTCACTTAACGATACTAGTATCGCCAAGCAAAGTTCGCCTTGAATCTAAACCTTTTAAATGTTGTTGATTATGAAATTATTTTTGCCCACTTACTTACCTATCTGGAAAATCTTTTTAAAGCACTCTTTTTAAAGTACTGCTGTGAAATATCAGTGTCATACTTTACATCTTCTAAGATTATCTCTGTATAACTATCTTTTTTATCACAAGATTGAACTCTCCAGTAAGTTGGGATATAGTATTTACCAAATTTTTTAACTTTTTCATAGATAAATTCTCTTACCTCTTGTGCATCTTCATCATAAAAAATATCTTTTTTTGAGGTGTATGTCAGAGTATCTATGTTGATGATGATTTTACCCCAAACTACAGCTGCATCAACTTTAGGAATAAGTTCTATGGTAACTATTGTTCCCGTTTTTTTTATGATTTTTGCATCATAATCTTCTACGATAGAACTCTGTTTTACCATATCATCATTGGTTATATCGCTTCCCATCCAGTTTTGAAGCATCATCGATGGTGGGATTTTTATGATTCGCTCTATTTTTGGTACATATTGCCACATCTGATTATCAAGAGAGAGAAAGGTTATACCTCTGTCTTTTGGAGGATAGAGGATTTTAGTAAAACTTTTTTTAGTTCCCTCAGACCAACTTTGTATCTTTAGGGTTCGCTCGTGAGAAAGAGAAACTACTCTCATAGTCATAACCATTGAGACATTTTCACCTCTCATATTTTCATCTAATTTTTTTATAATATCCTGTGCTTCATTAGCGAATAAAGAGACAATAGATATAAAAAATATTAGAAGAAGTTTATGCACACTACCTTCTCCCTCTTGAGTTTCCTCTCGATGAATTTCTCGAACCACCACCTCTTGGTTTATTACGAGCACCACGATTTCCACCTTGGTTAATTGGTTCTGCTTTTATAGATGGATCTGGTTTAAAACCTTTTAGCCATACTTTTGGTATATCTTTTTTTATTAATTTTTCTATATTTTTTAGATACTCATCTTCATCTATACATACTAAAGAGATAGCTTCACCTTGATTTCCTGCTCGACCTGTTCGCCCAATTCTATGAACATAATCTTCACTTACATTTGGAAGTTCATAGTTTACAACATGTGGAAGTTGATCTATATCTATACCTCTTGCTGCTATATCAGTTGCTACCAAAACTCTAACTTCACCCCTTTTAAAATCTGCTAAAGCTTTTGTTCTTGCATTTTGACTTTTGTTTCCATGAATGGCAGCAGAAGTGATACCATCTTTTTCCAGTTGTCCAGCAAGACGATTTGCCCCATGTTTTGTTCTTGTAAATACCAAGACTTGTTTCCACGAGCCATCATTTATAAGATGCGTTAAAAGTTCTCTTTTTCTAGTTTTATCTACATGGTATATCGCTTGCTTTACCGTCTCACTTGCCGTATTTCGTCTAGCCACTTCTATAAGAGTTGGAGAGTTAAGAAGTCTGTCTGAAAGTTTTTTAATCTCCTCTGAATAAGTAGCAGAAAAAAGCAGGTTCTGTCTCTGTTTAGGCAAGATAGCTAAAACTTTTTTAATGTCATTTATAAAACCCATATCTAACATTCTATCAGCTTCATCAAGGATAAGAAAATCAACATGAGAAAGGTTTATAGTTTTTTGTGAGATATGGTCAAGCAATCTTCCTGGAGTTGCTACAACTATATCAACTCCTCTTCTTAGTGCTGCTATTTGAGGATTGAT
>JAYELK010000122.1:0-9651 GCA_034717415.1 Campylobacterota bacterium
AATTTTTTCAACTATATACATGCTGTAGGTACAGGACCTAAGGGAAATCGAGACCTAACTTTTGATGAGAGCAAAGATATGATGAATCAGATGCTTCAAAAAAGTGTGCCAAATGAACAAATCGCTGCCTTTTTACTTGGATGGAGACTTAAACCTGAGACTATTGAAGAGTTCAGAGGTGCTATTGTGGCATGTGACTCATATATAAAAAAAACAAAAGTTGAAAATTCCATTGAACTTGGCTACCCTTTTGACGGAAAAGCAAAAAATCCATACATATTTCCACTTGTTGCAAAAGTTCTTAAAGATTCAAATTTAAACTTAGTTGTTATTGGGGATGAAGAACAACCGGCAAAAGGTGGAATAACCATAAAAGATATATCTACTCAAATTAAGTTGGATTCAAATATTCACTATTTTGACAGAGCAGATTTTTTTAAAGAACTCCATCATCTAACAGATATTCGGATGAAACTAGGACTTCGCAGTGGGTTTAACACCATAGAAAAACTGCCCCGTGTTGCATCTAGTGAGTATGCAATTACAGGAGTTTTTCACAAACCTTATGTAAAAAAATATGTTGAGATATTTTCAGACAGATATAAAAAGTTTGCTCTTATCCAAGGTAACGAAGGAACACCTGAACTTTTTAGCAAGGGTCGTTTATGGATTGCAAATGATGGGGATATAAATGAACAGATAATTGACCCCCAATACTACGGTATAAACTACAAAAAATCTTGGGATAAAATCACAATAGAAGATTCACTCAAACAGTTAAATAGTCCATCTGATGAGTATATAAAACTAGCAACACTAAATGCTGCTGTTTATCTTTTTGTAGCAGATAAAGCAAAAAGTATAGATGAAGCTTACGAAATATTAGATGGATAAATTCTCAAATCATATAAGAAATATCCTGCATGGATTTTTTCTCTCCGTTGGTACTACAATAGCTGAACCCTCTACAATTCTACCACTCATCGTCAACTATTTTGGTGGAAGTTCTATGTTGGTTGGTTTTTTTGCCTCCCTTCTTCGTGGTGGAGCAATCATAGTACAACTCTTTGCAGCATTTAAGGCACAGAGTTATCAACTTATGCTTCCATATATGCGTCGTGTTTTTCTTGTTAGATTTTTAGCATGGTTTTTTATCGGGCTAGCTATTATACTTTTTGGAGATGAGAACCCTACTTTAACTCTTTTTTGTATCGGTATTGGTCTTTTTGTATTCTCTTTTAGTGCCGGTTTTGGTGCAATTTATTTTAAAGATATTGTAGCCAAGATTTTTTCACACAAGTTTCGTGGCAAGACAATGGCATATCGCCAATTTTTTAGTGCTTTTGGTGGTCTCATAAGTGGTGCTTTGGCTGCCCTAGTTTTAGAACATTACGAGGCACCTCAAAGTTTTGGATATCTCTTTATCATCAGTTCATTCATAATGGGTCTTGGCTATCTATCGTTTGGAACCATAGATGAACCCATAAAAAAAGAGGTTACACAAAGAGAAAGCTCTTTTAAAAAGTTTTTACATAACTCTTGGTTACTTTTAAAAGCAGACAAAGATTTACAAATCCAACTGACTACATTTCTTTTAGCTTACAGCTATCTAATATCTCTACCTTTTATTATTTTAGATGCACAAACAAAAATCGACCTAGATGGTGTCGCTATAGGTAGTCTGATAACTACTCAAATGGTGGGAGCAATGCTAAGTAATTTTTTATGGGGAAAACTTAGTGGTAAAGGACTAAATAAATTAACGGCAAATATATCTATATCTTTATACATTATAGCTATGTTGATAGCCTTTAATGCATCTAGCCTCTATGCTTATATGACAATCTTTTTTATAGTCGGTGCAGCCATAGACGGAAATCGCATAGCTTCGGGAAATCTTATCTTGGCACTTGCCCCTGCTGAGAAACGACCGGTTTATGTAGCCTTGCAGATAAATATCATATCTTTTGGGCTATTTTTCTCAATGTTTGGTGGAATTATTTTACATTTTTCTAACTATACTCTACTATATAACATCACAGTAGCAATGCTGTTAATAGCACTCCTTTTCTCTTTTAAATTAAAGGATTAATCTATTTTCCATTTTTGAATATAATTTTTTGCTTTTTCATCAAGCATCTTCATTCTCTCTTTACCCTTAGGTATAGTTTTTCTAAGAGATTTCATCTCTTTTAAAAACTCTGATATTCCCTCCGGAATAAGATTTTGCAAATAAATTCTAAGATGCTTTGCCATAGCAGGAGATGCACCGGAAGTTGAGATAGCTATAGTTAAATCATCTTTTTTCACATAAGATGGAAAAATAAAATCACAATAATCTACAGAATCTACAGAGTTACACAGACAGTTATACTTTTTTGACTCTTGAAATATTTCTGATTGAAGAGGTATGTCATCAACTGCAACAATTACCACTGCATACTCTTCAATATCACCCTCTCTGTAAGTGCGTTTTTCAAATTGTAAATTTTCTTTTTTAATTCTCTGCATCATCTCATCTGAAAAGTCAGAAGCTATCACAAAAATATCATTTGTAAAGTCAAGAAGGTGGTCTAGCTTTTCATAAGCAATATACCCACCACCAACGATTAGAATTTTTTTATTATCAAGTTTTAAAAAGGCTGGAAAATAACTCATAAGACTCTCTTTTTTAAAAGAATAGTAACTTAATGTAGCTGTAACACAGTTGATAAACATCAAGTTAGTTTTATTAAAATTACAATACAATCTCTCTCTTAAAAAAGTGGATTATTAGGTACTTATATATGAAAAATGAAATATTATCAAGAATACAAAAAAAATTTCCTTTAGCCCCAAAGCCATTTAAAGCTATTGGGGATGAGTTAAATATAACAGAAGATGAAGTTCTTAGCATACTTCAAAAAGAAAAAAAAGATGGTATCATCAGACAAACTTCTGCTATTTTTGATACAAAAAGATTAGGTTATCAATCTTCTCTAGTTGCCTTTAAAATCCCACATGCCAAGATAGATAGAGCTGTAGAAATTATAAATGCACATCCTGGAATATCGCATAATTATGAGAGAAATCATGATTTCAACATCTGGTTTACACTTGGAGTTCCACCAAGTAGCAAACTTGGGCTTGATAAAACAGTTGAGATTATTGCAAAACTAACTGATACAGATGAATATATCATGCTTCCGACACTTAAACTTTTCAAGATAAATGTTAAGCTAAATACAACCGGTAAAGATAACAAAAAGGAGAAGGTGAAAAAAGTTATTCATACAGAGATAAAACTAACACCTCTTCATCATCAAATCATTGCAAAAGCACAATATGATATAGATATGGTGAGTGAACCATTTAAAAATATGATTGATGAACTTGGTATTGACTATGATACTTTTTTCTCCATTTTAGCAGAGTTACAAGATGCTGGAATCATGCGTAGATTTGCTTCTATTTTAAATCATAGAAAAGCCGGATTTAATGCTAATGCTATGGTTGTATGGGATGTTGATGAAGCAAACGGAGAGGTCATCGGTAAGACTGCGGCTGCATTTAGTGCAGTTAGTCACTGCTATCTTCGCCCCAAATATGCTAACTGGCCCTATAATCTTTTTACTATGGTTCATGGTAAAACTACAGAGGAGACAAATGGTATCATAGAAGATATGTCCAAAGAGATTGAGTCAAAATCTCACATGCCATTATATTCATCAAGAGAGTTTAAAAAGGTACGAATTGAGTATTTTACACCTGCATCTGAGGAGTGGGAAGCTAAACATATAGATAAAGTTTAGTCCCCTTAACTCTACTAACCAAGAGCCTTTTTGACATTATCATCAGCCATACTGATATTCCATGCCGGTTCCCAAACAACTTCAACATCAGCATTCTTTACATTTTCCATCTTCTCAACTGCCTCTTTTACCCAAGAAACTATCATTTGGTGTAGTGGACAAGCTTTTGTAGATAGAGTCATAGTAACTTTTACATTACCATCTTCATCACACTCAGCATCATAAATCAAACCCATCTCAACAAGGTTAAAACCAACTTCTGGATCAACTACCGTTGAAATAGCTGCAAAAATATCTTCTTTTGTATACATACTTATTTTCCTTAATTTTATTTTATAAAATGAAGGGAACCCTTCATCTATCTATCACGGCAACGGAAGGCAACACACTTATGTTTTAACAACGGTGTTGTCGGGATTTAGTCCCAGAAATTCCGTTACCTACGCTAACGCTTGGTTTTCTTCGGCAGAAAGCCCAAAACACTAGTGTTTTTTAGTAACTAAATATTTTAATTATTAAACTTTATCATATAGAACACACTTCTAAGAAATGCAAAAGCACCTACTACTAAAAATGATGCTCCTGCATTTATGAGTATATCACTCTTAAATATAATGGCGATAGTTACGATAACTACACCGACTGCCGAAAATATAAACTGTGCTTGAGAACTTTTATATGGTACCATATCTGCAAGCATTGGAACTTTCTGTTTTCCGACTAGTGGAGAAAACTTTTCAAACCATACTAGAAATGGAATTATCTTATAGATATGCCCTGTTATTAAAAAAGCAAAGAAACCATAAGTTAGTAACCATCCAGTAGCTAAAAGATATTCCTCCTTACCTGTCATAAAATAGATACCGCCAAAAACTAAAGCAACTAACATAATAAGATATGAAAACATTAGAGATATAGCATATACATCATTCTCTTTTCTAGGTCTTGTTTTATAGATAATATATATCAAATAAAAATAAAAGACCATAGATAGAGATGATAAAAAATATCCTATGTACTCTATGATAGCCACTTCTATCAATGAAGATAGAACAACTAAAACAACACCCACACTCATCATCGCTATGGAAATTTCCAAAGGTCTCATAGAAAAACTATGAGAGAGTGTAAACATAGGTACAAGCACAACAGAAAGACCCATAATTGTTATAATTATATATCCACCAATGACTAAATATACATGCGCTCTCAATAGTGTACTTATATCAAGGTCTATAGTTCCTGCATAGGCAAGTGCTATTAAAAGACCGAAAATAATTCCGAAAAATAGAAATGTATTTGAAATAAGTACACTAGTCATTACAAGGTTTAACTTCTCAACTTTAAATATAGTCATAAAGATTTCCATTACAAAAATCATCATAGATATAAGGACTACAACTCCACCGTAAGGCAAAAGTGCAGGTGAAAAGAGAAAACCAACTATCATCAGAGTAGTTCCGATAAGCAGCAGTGGCCAAATAGAGTAAAAAAGCTCAACTCCAAAATGCCCGACTTCAAGTACAACTGGAACTAACTGAGCCATAGCACCAAAAATTATCATCATAATAAAACCAAGCAAAAAGAGATGAACAAAACCCAAAACTTTTGGATTTAAAAAAGACAAATCTTCTACACTAAAAGAGAAGACAAAAAACGATGCTATTAGATAAAAAAAACTCCCTATGATAAAAAAGGGAGCTATAAGTTTAAAAGGGGGTGCAAAATCTTGCGAGATTGATGACATACCTTAACTACTAACCGTCACAAGATTGTGCGTTTAAGTCTGAGTCCGTATCTGTATTTGCTACACTTGAAAAAGTAACTCTAACTAAGCCATCCCCTATATCTTCAACACCGTAAGATACATCTTCACCTAGTTTTTCAAATAGACCACCTGGTGCTTTGTGATTAATCATAACCAATTTATCATTACTGCCTTTGATTACTTTTAATCCACACATTGCATTAACCATTGGAGCCGGAGGACCTGTTTTTGATGTATCAAAATAGTATGTACTCAAACCATCTTCTATTTTTTTAAAAAAGTCTACTGATGAACCAGTTACTTCTACTTTTTCTGCGTCATTTGGGATAAAATCCATTATAAATTTCCTTCTAATTGATATTCGTTATTGTATTTAATCTTTCTTAAGATACTGTTGATTCATATCAATAACGGATAAATTTTATCTTAAGTTCCTGTTCGTAAATAACCACAATTTCAGCGACAAGTAAATAGTTCTAGTGCTAGGCAGATTTATGCAGGACTAGCTTGCCTAATTCAAATAAATCTAACGACGCAATAGGGCTATTTACTTGTCGCCCGAAGGGAAGCTTAAAAAGAGAGCTACTGCTTCGTTAAAAACCTTTGAAGCACAATAAGTGCAACTGCAGATTTTTGCCTCACATTAGCCCTCTTTTTAAGCTTCTGAAGTTGTGGTTCTTTATGAGCAGGAACTTATTTGTCCACTTCCCTAAATTTCAAATTTACCGTAAAACAAATTGAAGAACTTTTACTCTAATAATCATGTTATACTATGATAAAAAAATTTAGGATTACTATGAAAACTATCACTTTTGTTGGAAATGGGAATATGGCGTTAAGTATTGCTAAAGGTTTAAAGAATAGCTATAAAATTGAAGTTGTTGGTAGAAATTTAGACAAACTGGAAAAGTTTGAAAAAGAACTTGGCGTAGAAGTAGATAAGTTTTTGCTAGATGGATTTGATGTAACAGATAAGAGTCTCATATTTTGTGTAAAACCTGCAAATGTTGAAGAGGTATCACAAAAACTAAATGGCAGAGCAAGAGTTGTTTTCTCTGTTTTAGCTGGAACTACCGTTAAAAAATTAAGAGAAAATCTAAATCCACATGCCGTAGTAAGAACTATGCCAAATCTTTGTGCAAGTGTAAACAGATCTATGACAACTCTAACCGGTGACATAGCGTTTAAAGAAGAGGCTGAAGAACTATTAGGTGCTATAGGAACTACAAGGTGGCTAGGAAGTGAAAAAGAGATAGATATAGCAACTGCCTTGGCTGGAAGTGGTCCTGCATATCTTGCACTAATGGCTGAAGCTCTAGCTGATGGTGCTGTTAAACAAGGCTTAAAAAGAGATGATGCTATGGCTATAATGAGAGGTCTCTTTGGTGGGTTTGGGGAACTTATCCAAGATATTCACCCTGCACTTCTCAAAGATGGTGTAATGAGTCCAGGAGGAACTACTGCCGCGGGTTATGGGGCATTAGAAGATGGCAATGTTAGAAGTGCCTGTATGGATGCCGTTGAAAAAGCTTATAAAAGAGCCACTCAACTTTAGAGGTTCCCTTTAATTATAATTTCAATTTTAAAAGAGTACTATCTCATTTCTCAAAAAATTATTTCATAAGGTAAAAAATGAAAAAGATAGTTATATCAATTTTATTATTGATTTTTATCGCAGAGGCATCACAAGAAAAATCACTCTATCAAAGACTTGGTGGGTACGATAGTATAGCTGCAGCTTCAAGAGATTTTCATGTGCGTCTTAAAAATGACTCCCAACTTGGTCGATTTTGGGCGCATAGAGGAACTGATGGATTAGAAAGAGAGTTGCAACTGCTTATAGATTTTGTATGTTTTAGCACGGGTGGTCCGATTATGTATACTGGCAGAGATATGCCGACTACACATATAGGAATGAAAATAAGTGAGAGTGATTGGGAAATTTTTATGGTTCTTCTTCAAGAAACTTTAGATAAATTTAAACTTCAAAAACCAGAGCAAAATGATGTTATCGCATTTATGGAAACTTTAAAATCAAGTATGGTTGAAGTAAAATAATCTATTTCCACATGCTATGGCATGTGGAAACTATAGAAACTTCAATATCTCTTTTTCAATATCCTCTTTTTCTATAACACTCTTATGAACTATCTCTTTAGTAAATAACTCTTTTATCATAGATGGAATTTCAATATTTGCTTCTTTTGAAATGGACTCTAAAGCTACAATATCCTCTGCATCTTGCTCACCTGTTAGTGCATTAGCAATTACAGGAGAAAATTTTGTCCACTCTGCTGTTGAATAAATTATACTTTTTACCTCTGGATTTGTTTTAGTTTCGTAGGTCTTAAAACATGTTGCAGTATGTGGATCCATCAAGTAACCATCTTCAAAAGTAGATTTGATATACTTTTTACCCTCATCATCGCTACAATAATCAGCAACAAAAATCTCTTGTAGTTTTTTTAGCTCATCAGCCCTTAGCGTATAGATACTCTCTTTATCAAGATTTTCCATCAACTCTCGTGTTCTATCAGCACCATACAAACTATAAAGAACTCTCTCAACATTTGATGATTTTAGTATATCCATAGCAGGAGAAGTAGTAAGGATAAGCCCTTCCTCTCTTATGTCATATATTCCTGTCTGGATTAAACGAGTTAAAATATTGTTCTCATTTGATGAGATAATCAACTTATCAACCGGAAGTCCCATCTCTTGTGCGTAGTACCCACCAAGAACATTTCCAAAGTTTCCACTTGGAACATTTAGGTAAACTTTCTCACCCATAGTGATAGCATCTTGTCTCACTAACTCTAGGTAATTATGTATATGATAAACAATCTGAAAGATAATTCTTCCAAAGTTTACAGAATTTGCAGCAGAAAGAGAGATGTTTTTCTCTTTTAGTATAGCTTTAAAACTATTTGAATCTAAAAGATTTTTTAGAGCCGACTGGGCATCGTCAAAACTACCTTTTATTCCTATAACTTTTAAGTTTGGAGCATCCTCTGTAACCATTTGAAGTCTCTGTACATCAGAAGTTCCATTTGCCGGATAGATGCATACTACTTGTACATTTTTTTGATTTTTAAATGTTTCTAAGGCAGCTGGACCGGTATCTCCACTCGTAGCAGCAAGGATTAAGTAATTTTCATCTCTTTTTTGAGCGATAGAAGATAAAATATTACCAAAAGGTTGAAGTGCCATATCTTTAAATGCACGAGTTGGACCATGATAGAGTTCACTAACAAAAAGATTCTCTTTTACCTTTACCACTGGAACAGGATTACTCGAATCGTCAAACTTATCATAAAGTGCCAATGCTTCTTCTATGACGCATTGGTCTACATCTATCTCAAAACAAGATAAAACATCTAATGCTAACTCTTTATATGAAGAATTTAGGTGTTTATTTAAGAAACTCTCACCCAACTCAGGGAGAGTCTCTGGCACATAAAGACCACCAAAAGAGGCAATAGGGCTTAAAATAGCTTGGGAAAAAGTAACGCACTTAGGTTTGTTTTCATCGCATCCACGAGTTTGAATAAAGTTCATATCTATCTCTACTTAATTTTTTTTGAAATTATATCTAAAATTTATTAGTAGTGTCTTCTTTGAGCTTTTTTCTGACTATCATCACTAAGATATGTTATATATAGGTAGGCTATATATGTAAGTGAAAGAGCCGCTATAACTTCATATCCAATAGCCCAAACAATAAAAAATGAACTCATCTCAAGCAACATAAAATTCTCAAATGTCGCTCCAGCTATAAAAAGAAATAGAAAAATTATCCCCACAATATATGGAAGCGTGAAAAAATAAACAGTATAAAAAATACTCTCCCAACCATCAGGTGCAAACATAATATTACTAAAATTAACATGCTGTGACCCAAAAGATTTTGCTTTTACTCTATGTGCCTGTTTCTGCTTACCCTGAGGCACCCTAGAGTCACGAACCATCTGATTATAGTACATAGTATTATTGCGACGATTATTACTACCTCTTGAATTATCCATTAACAAACCCTCTAAAACAGTTATCTAACATACATACTAACAAAAATAAATTTAAAATTACTTTTAA
>JAYELK010000123.1:0-9610 GCA_034717415.1 Campylobacterota bacterium
ATAAATTAGGATTCATTATGCTAGATGGAACAAAAAGAAAAGACATTAAACATGGTCAAAGTGTAGCTATAGTTTTAAAACAAGACCAGCAGAGTGGACTTTTGACTGATGGGATAGTTAGAGATATTTTGACCAAATCACCAAATCATCCACATGGCATAAAAGTTCGCCTTATGAGTGGTGAAGTCGGTCGTATAAAAGAGATATACTAATTACTATTGCCAAATCACAGCAAACTTAAGGATACCAGCGATTAGAAAAAGGTGCAATTGCGAGGTACAAAGTTGAATGAGCTACTGGTAGCTTAGAAACTTTGTAACGAAGTCAAGTGTACTTTTTTCTAATCGTCCTTCGGATAAGTCCCAAAGAGGCAATCTGCAAAGCATCTATCATTCGACTCTACTGGTAGAGTCTTCACAATAGCTACTTCACATCTTACCTTTTTGGGACTTACTGGTATGCTTAAGTTTACTGTGATTTGGCAATATATATTACAGATGTTCCTGCCAAAAGATCATGAAGTCCTCTTTTGTCTCTTCTAAATGCTACCATGATAAAACCGATAAGTAGTGCTAAAGTAGAGACTATATAGCCAAATGAACGGGTTAGGGCTTGTTTGTTGTCTATATCTTGGTTAGTTTTAAAGTCAACTATTTTAATATGGACAAATTTTTTACCAGGAGTTGCACCTCGCCATCTTTTCCAAAAAATCATCGTTACGAGTAAAACTGCCACTTCAAAAAGAAGTTCCCATTTCATAGACATTTGTGGTTGAGAGGCTAGAGCTTTAGTGGCATTTCCACTCATAGCATAGGTCAGATTTTGTTGATATTGTGTAAAATCAAACCAACTACCATCACTTACAAAATATATAACAATAGCTATTGGCAGAGCTAAAAAAAGAGTGTCTAAAAATGAAGCGATAAAGCGAATCCAAAAACCTGCATATCTAACTTCATTTATAGAATTTTTCACATGCCAATCTTATACATGATAATTTGGAGCTTCTTGGGTGATGATAACATCGTGAACATGAGACTCTTTTAGTCCTGCACTTGTTATCTCTACAAACTCTGCTTTATCCCAGAAAACTTCGATGCTATTGCTTCCACAGTATCCCATAGATGAACGGAGTCCACCCATCATTTGATGAACTATTCCAGAGATATTACCTCTAAAAGGAACACGACCCTCAATTCCCTCAGGTACCAGTTTATCAGCAGCTGTTCCCTCTTGAAAATATCTATCAGTTGAACCTTTTTGCATAGCACCGATACTTCCCATCCCACGGTATGATTTGTATTGACGACCTTGGAACATGATAGTATCTCCCGGACTCTCTTCAGTTCCGGCTAAAAGTGAACCTGCCATAACACATGAAGCACCGACAGCTAAAGCCTTGGCAATGTCTCCAGAGTATTTAATCCCACCATCAGCAATAACTGGAACACCGTGAGGTCTTGCAGCTTCAGCACACTCATCTATGGCAGAGATTTGAGGAACACCAACACCGGCAACTATACGGGTAGTACAGATAGAACCTGGTCCGATTCCCACTTTTACACCATCGGCACCAGCTTCTATGAGAGACTCAACTGCTTCTTTAGTTGCGATGTTTCCTGCAATTACATCAACTTCCATCGTCTCTTTGATCTTTCTAACTGTATCAAGAATCCCTTTTGAATGACCATGAGCAGAATCAAGAACTAAAACATCAGCACCGGCATCGACAAGGGCTTTTGCACGATCAAGCTGACCAACACCGATGGCAGCACCAACAACAAGTCTTCCAAAAGCATCTTTGTTTGAGTTAGGATACTCAATTCGTTTTCTAATATCTTTAATAGTTACAAGACCTTTTAAAAATCCGTCTTCATCAATAATAGGAAGTTTTTCTATTTTGTTTTTGTGCATAATATCAGCTGCATCATCAAGTGAAATACCTTTAGTTGCTGTTATAAGAGGCATTTTAGTCATAGTTTCTGATGCAAGTTTTCTCATATCTTTCTCAAATCTCATATCACGATTTGTAAGGATACCAAGAAGCTTGTTGTGACCATCAACAACAGGAACACCAGAGATTTTATACTCACTCATTAGTTTTTCAGCATCTGCAAGTGTAGCATCTGGATGAACAAAAATAGGGTCGATAATAATCCCACTCTCACTCTTTTTAACCTTAGTTACATGCTTACACTGAGTATCAATATCCATATTTTTATGAATAATTCCAATACCACCAAGTCTAGCCATAGCAATAGCTGCTCTATATTCAGTTACAGTATCCATTGCAGCAGAAACCATAGGAATTTTCAGTGAAATATTACGAGTAAGTTTACTCTCAAGGGATACCTCTTTTGGTAATACTTCAGAATATTGTGGTACTAACAGTACATCTTCAAATGTTAATGCTCTTTTACGAATTCTCATGTGGTTCCTTTATTTTGATTTATTATTCATTGTTTGCATCTCATCGAGATACTCTTTCATATTTGCATAGATAACTGAAAGGTCTTTGTTTTCTTTATCTAGTTGTGAAAATAAAAATAGACCTAGAGAGTGCCATATAGCTAGACCATCACCTAAGTCAAGGGTCTCTTTATCTAGTTCTTTCATAATATTTGTCATTATCTCATTGTGTTCTTTTTCAGTCATAGCTTAGCCTTTATAGTTGATTTGTTTTTCTAAACTTAGTGAACCATCAAAAAGTGTTTGTTCATCATAAGCTTTTGCGATTAGTTGAAGACCAACAGGCATTCCATCTGCATTCTTACTTATAGGAAGTGAAAGAGCAGGTAGTCCAGCTAAGTTTACACTAATAGTATAGATGTCACTAAGGTACATATCCATTAGGTCTGCAAGTTCTCCGACTTTGTTTGCCACGGTCGGTGCGACTGGAGAAAGGATTAAATCTACATCTTCAAAGATTTTTGCATATTCATCTTTGATGATATGTCTTGTTTTTTGTGCTTTTACATAGTAAGCCTCATAGTAGCCACTACTTAAAACAAAGTTTCCAAGCAGAATTCTTCTTTTTACTTCATCTCCAAAACCGTTACTGCGAGTTTTGATAAAAGTATCTTCAAGATTTGTTCCTGTTACTCGGTTTCCATATCTGATACCATCATATCTGGCTAAGTTTGTAGTAGCTTCAGCAGTTGCAGTTATATAGTAAGCAGATATATCATATTTCGCATCCATCATCTCTTTTTCAACTATTTCATGTCCGGCATTTTTTAGAGCCTCAATAGCTTTTGCATAGGTATCTTTTATATCTTGACTTGCATTTTCTATATATTTTGGAAGTATGGCAATTTTAAGTTTTCTGTCTGAATTTAGATTTGGAGTAACTTTATCATCCATTTTGGCATTTGTAGAGTCTTTGTCGTCACTACCACTTATGATGTCATAAAGAATTGCAGCATCTTCAACGGTTTGAGTCATTGGTCCAATTTGGTCAAGACTTGAAGCATAAGCACCTAAACCATAACGGCTTACTCGTCCATAAGTCGGTTTCATTCCAACTATTCCACAAAATGCAGCAGGTTGACGGATAGAGCCACCAGTATCACTTCCAAGTGCTGCGATAGCTAGACCTGCACCAACAGCAGCAGCAGAACCACCACTACTTCCACCAGGAACACAATCTTTGGCATGTGGATTTTGAGTGATACCGTAAAAGCTGGATTCTGTAGTAGAACCCATGGCAAACTCATCCATATTTGTTCTACCAAAGCCACTTAGACCAGCGTCTGCCATTTTCTCTATAACGGTTGCATTATATGGAGCGATATATCCTTGCAGTATATTTGAACCAGAAGTTATAGCCCAATCTTTTACTTGAATATTATCTTTTATAGCGATAGGAATACCATCACCCGTATTCTTTACATCTATGTAAGCGTTTAGTTCAGGGTTTGCTTCTATCTCTCTTTTTAAATCTTCTTTAAATTTTTTCAATTCATCTTTTGATAATTTTAGGGCTTCTTTTAATGTAATCACTAAGCCTCCTTTTTAAATTTTTGAACTGCCAATATACCGACACCAACCATAATAAGTATTAGAGTAACAGTAACTCCGATAAAAGTAAAAGTAACTGGTTGCGTGAAATTAGGCATCTATTACTTCTGTACATCTTTGGCATGTGGAATCTTCATCAGTTGATTGGTATTTCCAACATCTTGGACATTTGTGTGCAGTTGCTTTAGCTATAATGAATTTGTCTCCATCAACTTCAAATGATCCCAGTTCTTCACTTGGTTTTTTATTTGAAACAGATGAAACAACAAACCAATCCTCAGCATCAACACTATCTATGCCAAGTGTTACACTAGAATTAGTATAGATAATTAACTCTAAAGTATTTTTAATTATCTTTTCTTTTTTAAGTCCATCAACAATAGAACCAAAACTATCTCTTGCTTTTATCATATATACAGAATCAAAAGATGTTTCTATGTTTGGAAGTGGTTCATATGTGAAATCAAAAATATTTTCAGATTCTCCTTTTATGATTGATGGAGCATTTTGGACTATTTCATCAGCTGTATAAGTTAAGATTGGTGCAATTAAAACTAGTAGATGCTTTGCAATTATAGCCATTGTGCTTTGACTTGCCACTCTTCTTTTGCTATTTTTTGCATCACAATAGAGACTGTCTTTTGTCATATCGATATACATTCCACTAAGTTCATTTACAATAAAATTATTTAATAGACTCATCCCTTGAACAAAATTATAATTTGAGAAGTTAATATGTACATCTGAAAGTACGCTAGAAGCTTCTTTTAATATCCATTTATCAAGTTCACCCATCTCGGTGATTGGAGTTATTGCCTCTAAGCCGTTGATATTTGCAAGCATAATTCTAAAAGTGTTTCTCAATTTACGGTAGTTTTCAGAAGTCTGTTTTAAAATTCCTTGAGAGATTTTCAGATCACCTTGGTAGTCACTTGAAGCTACCCAAAGACGAAGAATCTCACTTCCATACTCTTTTAAAACTTTTTCTGGAGCGATAACATTGCCTTTTGATTTAGACATTTTCTCGCCTTTTTCATCAACTGTAAAACCGTGAGTAACAACACCTTTGCATGGTGCTTTATGCTCAACTGCAGCAGATAAAAACAGAGATGACTGGAACCAACCACGATGCTGGTCACTTCCTTCTACATATAGGTCAGCCTGATATTTTCCGGCATCATAGTTACGAGATTTTAAAACACTATTCCAAGTTGAACCACTATCAAACCATACATCCAAGATATCTGTTACTTTTTCAAGTTCATCTGCTTTGTAGCCACTACCAGGGTAGAGTAGTTGTGTTATATCCATTGAGTACCAAGCATCACTTCCCTGCATCTCAAAAATCATAGCAGTAAAGTTTAGAACTTTTTCATCTAATATAACTTCACCTGTTTCTTTAACTCTAAAAAATGCGATAGGAACACCCCAGTCTCTTTGACGAGAGATACACCAATCTGGTCTGTTCTCAACCATAGAAGTAAGTCTTTTTTTACCAGTTTGGGGAACAAAAAGAGTTTTTTCTATCTCATCTAAAGCGATATTTCTAAGAGTTTTATCTTCGCCTTGTGGTTTTTCATCTACAGAGATAAACCACTGTTTCGTTGCTCTAAAGATTAAAGGAGTATGACTTCTCCAGCAGTGTGGGTATGAGTGAGTAAACTTAGATTCATAAAGAAGAGCATCACCTAAAAGTTCTAAGATTGCATCATTACATTTGAAGATAAGCTTGCCTACAAAATTTTCAGGGTTGGGAAGTAGTTTTTCACGAACTACTGTTTCATCAAAACAACCAGTTTCATCTACTGGCATAACAACTTCTAAATCATACTTTAGTCCAACACGGTAATCATCTTCTCCATGCCCAGGAGCTGTATGAACGCCACCCGTACCACTATCCATAAGAACATGGTCGCCTAGAACGATTTGTGAAGTTCTGCCGTTTAGTGGGTTGATTGCAACTTCATTTTCAAAAACTTTAGCATCTATCTCTTTTTCAATCTCGCCTTTTACTACACCTAGCTCTAAAAGAGATTCAAATAGTGCTTTGGCAACAATCTGCCCATCAGTAGTAAGAACATATTTTTCTTCTGGATGAAGTGAGATACCTGTGTTTGATGGAAGAGTCCAAGGTGTTGTTGTCCAAATTACTAAAGCTGCTTTTGTTGGTAGCTTGGCTTTAGTTTTTGCTTCGTCACTTAACTCAAAAGCTACATAGATAGAGTGAGACTCTTTGTCCTCATACTCAACTTCTGCTTCAGCAAGTGCAGTTCTCTCAGCCCAAGACCAGTAAACAGGTTTGCTTCTCTCAATTAAAAGACCTTTTTTAGCTACACTACAAAGTGTTCTGTAGATGTTTGCTTCAAATTTGTAGTCCATTGTTACATATGGATTTTCCCAGTCAGCAAGAATACCAAGAGTTTTGAACTCTTCTTTTTGAATATCTACAAATTTTTTGGCATGAGCTCGACAAAGTTTACGAATTTGGGAAATATCAAGAAGTTCTTTTTTCTTTTTACCACCAAGTTTTTTCTCAACTTGTTGTTCGATTGGTAGTCCATGACAATCCCAACCTGGAGTAAATCTTACAGATTTTCCATTGAAGTAGTTGTGCTTAACAATAATGTCTTTTAAAACCTTATTTAGTGCATGACCGATATGAATGTTTCCATTTGCATATGGAGGTCCATCGTGAAGTGTAAAACTCTCAGCACCTTTACGGTTAAGTTTCATCTTATCATAGATCTTATTTTCATCCCAAGATGCGTAACGCTTTGGTTCATTGTTTATTAGATTGCCTCGCATGGCAAACGAAGTATTTGGTAAAAGTAGTGTATCTTTGTAGTCCATCAGTGCCTCAAATATTATAAAAGTTTTGCATTATACTTTTAAAGGGTTTAAAACCTTCTTTAAAGTGGATTTAAAATGATATAATACTACTATTAAATTCAGCAAAAAAGGCTCTTAAGAACATGAAACTGCATCTTCTGTTTATAGGTAATAAATTTATATATAACTCTCCTTTGAAAGAGTATGTGATTAGAAAAGTTGAAGAAAAATGTGATTTTATAAGTTCTATCACATATATTAAAGAGAGCGATAACTCACTCTTTTTGTACTTAGAAGAGGAGTTAAACTCATCTCATAAACTTATCATAGTTACCACTAAACAACATTTTTCTACTATTGGTAAACTTATCTCTACTGTTACAAGTGACAATCAAATAGTAAAAGAAAAGATGCTGATTCCACAAAAAAGTTCAATTTTTGAAGATAGAAGTTATCTCTTAGAGTATAGAGATTCCATAACAAATGTACTTCATATAGATGAGATGCAGAAGATGCCAGAAATTTTACTAGACAATCAAGACTCAAATGCAATTGTTCATATATTTGAGGAGAACAGAGAGAGTTCTTACGCTTTACTTAATCCTATTGCTCAAACATACGATGTGAAGATTGATATAATTGAGGTTGTGGATGGATGGTTGAGAGTAGATATAGGAAGTAAAAAGTATGGAAATATATCTAAATTTATAAAATCTGCTAAAAATTTACTACCTAAAAAACTAATATCTGCTTCTAATATTACCGGATATATTATAGAAACACTAGCTAAAAATCAAAAAAAGATTTCATTTGCAGAGAGTTGTAGTGGTGGGTTGCTTAGTTACTATTTTACTTCATTAAATGGTGCTTCAAAAGTGCTTGATGGTTCTTTGGTGACTTACTCCAATGATTTAAAAGAGAATTGGCTTGCAGTTGAACATAGAGTTATAGAAGAAGAGGGTGCTGCAAGTTATGGCGTTGTCAAAGAGATGAGTGATGGTGTATTGAATGTAAGTAATGCCCATTATGCCCTTTCTATTAGTGGAATTGCTGGTGATGGTGGTGGAACTAAAGCCAAACCGGTGGGAACAGTATTCATAGGAGTAAGAAGTCAAACCGAGCATAAAGAAGAGCATCTAAGCTTAGAGGGTGACAGAAACTATGTGCAGCATCAAAGCGTACTTTTTGCTATAAAAATGCTTCTATTGATTGATAAAGAGATGTTTTTCTAAATTTAGTTGAAAATATCTTGACAAAGATAACCTATTTGTCTATAATTTCGACCTCTTAAACATTTAGAGAAAATGTCTTGTTAGCTCAGCTGGTAGAGCACGTCACTTTTAATGATGTGGCCGATGGTTCGAATCCATCACAGGACACCATTTTTTGATTATTTGCACTTCAGTGTTTAGCTCACATACTAATGTATGCTTCGCTAAAAACTTCAGCACAACTAATTCAAAAACCATTTATACTAAAAAAATGGGCGTTTAGCTCAGTTGGTAGAGCGCTACCCTTACAAGGTAGATGTCACAAGTTCGAGTCTTGTAATGCCCACCATTTTTTTGTTTATTTGCACTTCAGCTTGAAACTCAGATACTAAAGTATCCTTCGCTTCAAACTTCAGCACAACTAAATCAAAAAAACATTTAAAAAAGTTGTTATACTAACTTAAAAAGTATATTAGGTGCGGTGGTAGTTCAGCTGGTTAGAATACCTGCCTGTCACGCAGGGGGTCGCGAGTTCGAATCTCGTCCACCGCGCCATTTTTACAAAACCTTTTGTTAATGAAAATGACCCTTTCGTCTAGTGGCCAAGGACACTATCACTTCATGGTAGTAACAGAGGTTCAAATCCTTTAGGGGTCGCCATTTTTATTGGTGTTTTTAGATTTATTTCTAAAATTTATGATTTTTTCTGTAATCAGTAAAAAGCATTATTTAGGGCGTTTAGCTCAGTTGGTAGAGCGCTACCCTTACAAGGTAGATGTCACAAGTTCGAGTCTTGTAATGCCCACCATTTTTTGATTATTTGCACTTCAGTTTAAAACTCACATACTAGAGTATGTTTCGATTTAAACTTCAGCACAACTAATTCAAAAAAAGATTTAGAAAAGTTTTTATACTAACTGAAAAAGTATATTAGGTGCGGTGGTAGTTCAGCTGGTTAGAATACCTGCCTGTCACGCAGGGGGTCGCGAGTTCGAATCTCGTCCACCGCGCCACTTTTAAATCCTACTAAAATCAAACTTTTAATTATCAAGTTCAATGTCTGATATATCAAATATTTCTTCGTCTACTGACTCTTTTTTAGATGCTTCTTCAAATCTTTTTATTTTTATATCTTCTTGTGTAATATGATCAACAAGTATGCGTTTTGCAACTACTCTCATCTTCGTTTGAATTATACTTAATGATGCAGGTTTATGGATTATTTTAGATAGTTGCTGTATGATGCTTTTGTGTATTTTTTTATGTTCTTCTAAATCTGGATAATCAATAGAGGCCATATAAGCTTCTTCATCTTTAAGGTGAATACGAGTGTAATCACTAAACTCATATAATATAATTCTAAGTTCTTCTAAAATATTTTTATTTTCTTTTAAATCATAGAGTCTATTGACTAAGTCAAATAATTTTTTATGTTGAATATCAATTACATTAATACCTAAACTATATGAATCACTCCAAGCTATTTTCTTGTTAGATGACATTTTATAAATTCCTTTTATTTGTACTAAAAGGTTATCATATTTTTACTA
>JAYELK010000124.1:0-9601 GCA_034717415.1 Campylobacterota bacterium
CTTAAGTTTCCAAGTAATTTATCTATGTTTAATTTATTTTCAATTTTATTCATATATGCATCCATCTATTTCTTATCCTTATAATAGCAAATCTTTGGGACACAACATTTATTTTTAGTCCCTATAAGCTTATAAATTACGATAAGATTAAACACCAAACAAAACTTAAAGAGTATGATAAGCTACAAAAAGACAAAGAGTTAAAAGCAACACAAGAAAATGATATAAAAGTTCAAATAGCCAAGGTTAATGGCAAGATAAAAACCATAGAAGCAACTCTAAACAACAACCAAACCCAACTCAAAAAAGTACAAACAAAAAAAGATGATTTGATAGACTATGAAAAGATAAAAGTAAGTCTAGCAGAGTTTAAAACAAAACTAAATGCAAAAATTGCTCCACGCATTTCCACTATAGCCTCAGAGATCTACTCTCAAATAACAAAAGGTAAATACCAACATATAGAAGTAAATAATGACTTCGATTTTTTCATCTATGATGATGGCAAAAGATACTCCATAGAAAGATTTTCAGGCGGAGAAGTAGACCTAGCAAACTTAGTATTACGCATAGCCATCTCAAAAACTTTAACAGAATTAAATGGGACTAATTCCATAGGATTCTTGGCATTTGACGAAGTATTTGGAAGTCAGGACGAGACAAGACGCATGGAGATACTAGAGGTATTTCACACTATAAAAGAACAATATAGACAGATTTTTCTTATAAGCCATGAGATGGACATTAAGGAGATGTTTGAGAAGGTTGTGGAACTTTAGAAGATATATCTAAAGCGAATTAAGCCTTTTATGCTAAAATACAATTTATTTAATTTATATATTTTTAGAGGTAATTCATGCTTATTCCATCAGATTTATTAAAAGACAAAAAGATACTTTTAGGGGTTACGGGTTCTATCTCTGTTTACAAATCACTTGAACTTGTTAGGCTTTTTGTTAAGGCTGGTGCTGATGTTAGAGTTGTTATGAGTGAGGCTTCTAAAAAGTTTATCACTCCACTTACTTTTGAGACACTTACTTCAAACAAAGTTCTTGATGATACCAATGAGTCATGGGTAAGTGACCACAACCACATAGCAACTACAGAGTGGGCAGATCTGTTTGTTATAGCTCCTGCAACTGCTAATACTATAGCTAAACTTGCTAATGCCATAGCTGACAATATGTTACTTCAATGTGCTTTAGCCTTTCCCTCAACCAAGATAATCGCCCCATCGGCAAATACGCATATGATTAAAAACCCTATGACACAAGCAAATTTAAAGATGTTAGGTATTGCAAATTATGAAATCATAGATACTCAAACCAAAGAGTTGGCATGTAAAACTATGGGTGATGGTGCTATGGCTGAGCCTATGGATATTTTTTACAGCTGTGCGAAAATTCTACTCAAAGATGAATTTTGGGCAGATAGAATGGTTATAGTTACGGGTGGTGGGACTATTGAGAAGATAGATGATGTTCGTTATCTTTCTAACTTTTCTAGTGGTAAGATGGCTTCAAGTCTAGCTGTTGCCTTGTACTGCAGAGGTGCTGATGTAAATCTTATAGCTACTCGTTTTGACACAGATCTACCAAAAGATATGCATACTATTGATGTCACTGAGACTTCAGAGATGTTAGAGTATCTAGTCGATTCTATACGCATTGCCAAAAAAGGAAAACTCTCAAAAGCGACACTGACGAGAGATGAGCAGATTCATCTTATACAGAAAAAACCTTATCTTTTTATGGCTACTGCTGTTAGTGACTATGTTCCAGAGTTTACACAAAGTGGAAAACTAAAAAAAGAGATTTTAGGTGAAAAGTTTGAATTATCTCTTAAACAAAATATTGATATAGTTGATTCTATAGATAAAGATGGAATTATTACAGTAGGTTTTAAAGCTGAAATGGATAATAAAAATGCACTCTCAAATGCTTCAAAAATGATAGATAACAAAAATGTAGATGCAGTTTGTTTAAATATACTAAAAGACTCATCTAGTTTTGGAACTGACACAAACCAGATAGACTTTATAACTCCTGAGCGTGTCGAGTCGATTCCACATGCCGATAAACTAACTCTTTCTTTTAACATACTAGAACATGCCAAAGGTCTTAGTGTAAGTACCTCCCCATAAAGAACCTCAACTTCAGAAGCTTAAAAAGAGGGCTAATGTGAGGCGAAAATTCGCAGTTGCACTTATTGTGCTTCAAGAGTTTTCAACGAAGCAGTAGCCCTCTTTTTAAACTTCCCTTCGGGCGATAGGTAAATAGCCCTATTGCGTCGTTAGATTTATTTGAATTAGGTAAACTAGTCCTGCATAAATCTGCCTAGCACTAGAGCTATTTACCTATCGCTGAAGTTGGGGTTATTTATGGGGAGGTACTTATTGAACAAAGCAACACACATAGCCATCATCATGGATGGTAATGGTCGCTGGGCTGAACAACAGGGTAAAAAAAGAGTTAAAGGGCATGAGGTTGGTGCAGAGGTTGTAAAAAAGATAACCACCTACTGCTCAAAGAACAAAGATATAGAGAGACTGACTCTCTACGCTTTTTCTACTGAAAACTGGAAAAGACCTCGCTTAGAAGTTGAATTTTTGATGAAGCTTTTAGACAGATACCTCAAAAATGAACTTCCTATCTATCTAGAAAATAATGTTCGTTTTGAACCTATCGGCGATATAAGAGCATTTTCAAAATCACTTCAAAAGACCATAAAAGGTGTAAAAGAAAAAACTGCTCACTGTGATGGTTTGGTTCAATCACTTGCACTCAATTATGGCTCACAAGATGAGATGTTAAGAGCAATTAACAAGATAAAAAGTTGCGAAGAAGATATAACAGAACCGATGCTAAGTAATGCACTTGATTGTAAACACAGCCTTGATCTTCTTATTCGCACAGGTGGAGACCACAGGCTTTCAAACTTTCTGCTTTGGCAATCAGCATATGCAGAACTCTTCTTTTGCGATACTTTGTGGCCAGATTTTTCTACCCAAGATTTGGAAAAGATTATAAAAAAATTTACAAAAATTGAGAGAAGATTTGGAGGCTTAAAATAATGGAACTACTTTTAGCCTTTGTTCTGGGGTCAGTTATAGGTTCATTTTTAAATGTTGTGATTTTACGCATACCAAAAAATGAGAGTATCGCATTTCCGGCTTCACACTGTTTTTCATGTGGAAGCAACTTAAAACCTTGGCACAATATCCCTATTATATCATGGCTCTTTTTAAGAGGCAGATGCTCTTTTTGCAGTTCTAAAATATCTACACAATACCCTGTCATAGAACTTATATCCGGTTTGATTTTTTTACTATTGGTAGATAAATTTGACATTTCAATTCCTATCTTTTTTATTGGTTTAAGTTTTTTAATGCTTTTAGCACTCTCGATGATAGATTTTAAATACAAAATGATACCAGATAGCCTAAATTTACTCGCTATAATTTTCGCTATTTTTGGTGCTTGGAGTATCGATGGTATTTTCACCAACTTTCAAAATGCCCTACTCTTTGCAGGTGGCTTTACGCTACTTAGATTTGCTCTCTCTTACATCTTAACATCCTCCATTTACAGAGCTGGATTAAAAACCAAAACCTCTTGGAACAAGCACTATGATAGAACTCCATTTATAGAAGCAATGGGAGAGGGTGACATTATGGTAGCAGCAACTATGGGCGCTCTGCTTGGAGTAAAACTAACACTTGTTGCTATATTTTTATCTGCACTTTTAGCACTGCCTGTAATGTTAGCTATTTTAAAAAGATCAAAAGAGGAGCAGAGAGTTCCATTTGTACCATTTTTGGCACTTGCAACTTTTATAGTCTATATGCTTGACAGCCCTATCCTCTCCTACATTGAGGCAAACTACTAATGGATAGACTTCAACACTATATCATTCACAATCTTTCACTACTCTTTTTATCAATTTTTCTGCCTCTTTTTGCTATAGCTTCAGTTATATTTCTAATCAAATTGGCAACTTATACGGCAGTTATTCAACTTAACATCTGGGAGATGAGCAAATTATACTTTTTTGTTTTACCGGAGATTTTATTTTATACTCTTCCTGTTACATTTTTCATCGCAGCAACTCTAACACTATTTAGACTCTCAACAGGTAATGAGATGGTTGTTCTCTTCTCTCTTGGCATTGAGCCGAAATTTATTATAAAAACCCTAATGAAACCAGCTCTACTTCTATCTACTCTACTGATTTTTGATTTTTTTATACTATTTCCACATGCCACAGTACTATCGAGTAACTTCGTATCTTATAAAAAGAGTGAAGCAAAGTTTAACCTTTCTGCTTCTGAATTTGGACACAGCTTTGGAGATTGGCTTCTATATATCGGTAAGGATAATTCTGATGGAACATTTGGTGATGTATTTCTTTTCAACAACAACAAAAAAGAGGAGATACTTATAGAGGCTAAAAAAGCAGAGGTTATTAATGAGTCTGGAATCCTTAGACTCAAACTAACAGATGGCGAAGGGTACAGCTACTCAACAGAGAAATTTACACAAATTGATTTTGATACAATGCACATCAATGATACTATGGCAACAGACTTAACAACTTACAGAACACCTTTAGAATACTGGCAATCTAGTGATAGAAAAGAGAGTAAAACACATATGTTTATAACAGATACTCTTTTGAGCCTTTTTCCTATCATTAGTCTCTTTTTGGTCGCTAGTATTGGAATAGTTCATGTCAGACATCAAAAAGGAAGAGTCTATCTCTATCTATTTTTAGGAATTTTAGCCTTTTATGGAGCCACTTTAGGACTTCAAGGCATGTTGGTGTTTTACACTATCCCCATAGTAGCTATAACTTGGCTCATTATAACTTACACAATCTACAAAAAACATATTGTGGCTAGATTTTAGATGAGAATTGCCATAACTCTTGCCTATAATGGAACTCATTTTTTAGGTTCTCAAATACAAAAAGAAACAAACAATACTATCTTTGGTCAGGTTGAACAGACCCTCTCAAAACTCGGTATAAACTACAAAGTTATCGCCTCCGGACGCACGGACAAAGGCGTTCATGCCACAGGTCAAGTCTGCCATTTGGACTTACCGGAATTTTGGAGTGATTTAAAAAAGCTCAAAAAAGTTTTAAATGAGATGCTTCCATATACCATAAGAGTTAAAAGTATCAAAGTAGTAGAGAGTGAGTTTCATGCAAGATACAGTACTAAAAAAAGAGTATATCGCTACATAATCAGAGAGGGAGAGATCAATCCATTTACAAATGATTTTATAACATTTTTAAAAAGTGTAGATTTTACTCAAATAGAAAAAAATATAAAACTATTTATAGGAGAACAAGATTTTAAACAGTTCTTTAAAACCGGAAGTGATACAAAAAGCACAAACAGAATTATCTACAAAGCTTTTGCCTACAAATACAGAGGATATATCATATTAAATTTTGAAGCCAATGGATTTTTAAGAGGTCAAATACGCCTAATGGTCGGAGCAATTTTAAATCTAAAAGAAGATGAGATAAAAGAGCAGTTAGCATGCCAAAAGAGTTATAAAATTAAACCAGCACCAAGCAGTGGACTCTATCTGGCTAAAATTAAATATTAAGGAAAAAAACAATGAAAAAGATTATTTTAAGCAGTTTACTATCTGCTTCAACACTACTTGCTAACATTATTACAACACTAAGTACAGAACAAGTCCAAGAGGCTATTACAGAGGGTGTGGCTATTATAGATATAAGAAGAGTAGGAGAGTACAAGAAGTACGGGATTATAAAAGGTAGTCATAAACTTACCTTCTTTGATAACAAAGGCGCTTACGATATAGATAAATGGATGACAAAATTCACTAAAATTGTAAAAACTAAAGAACAGCCATTTATCTTGGTATGCGCCCATGCAAATAGAACAAAAGTTGTAGGTAAATTCTTAAAAGAAGAGGTAAAATATACAAATGTACAAGAGTTAGAAGGTGGAATAAACTACGGTTGGATTGACAAGGGACTTGATACAGTTAAGTAGCACCAAGCCTTATAATTTCTCCTTACTTCTCTAAATCTTCTCGTTTGTTAAAATTAGGGATATATTTGCTCGTTTCATAGATACCATAGGTTAAATCTTTCATCTTCTGAGCAAGTTCTGGATTTTCAGAAGTGTGATCTTGAAGTGGTTTATCACTGTATATATCATGAAGTCCTGCATTTGTTCCATCAGCTCTTGTTCTAAAGTAGTATTTTTCTCCCACAAGGCCGATAAGTGGATTTGAAGAGTGTCCAATAGTAAAGGCATATCTTCTATCATCAAATCGTTCATCAAACATATCTCGACCTAGAGTTGTTGCCGTATATGAGATATTTAGCATTGAAGCTATGGTTGGAAGTACATCAGTTTCAGAAACTGTCTTTTCGTAAACTTTTGGCTCTTTTATAAGTGGAGAGTAGATAACAAAAGGAACTCTCAAAGCACCTAAATCAAGTTTACTAGTTCCCTCTCCCGGAGTTACATGCTGACCTGTTGCACCAGAGATTCCATGGTCACCCCAAAACAAAAAGATAGTGTTTTTATAGTAGTCACTCTTACGAGCCAACTCCATAAAATGTCCCACAGAGTAGTCCATAAATCTAAATGAGTTAAACTCTTTTACTGAGTCAAAACCATATTTTCTAACCTCTTCTTCACTTACATCATCTCTTAACTCAAAACCATAACTATCATCAGGAATCGTATATGGTCTATGATTCCCCGAAGTTTGAATAATAGTGAAAAACGGTTCTTTTGTAACATCAAGTGCTTTATGTGCTTCACGAAATAGATCTATATCTGAAATACCCCAAACATCATTACGAGGAGAGTCGTAATCTTCCTCTTCAAATAGTCTTAGATTGTCCATGGATTGATTTAACATCCCTCGGATATTTCCCCAAGAAGCTGAACCACCTATAAAATATGACTTATCATAACCCTTAAAATCTTGTGCGATACTATGTTGATTTACTATGAGTGGATTACGACTTGAAGTACCTTTTAGTTCGACATCCGGCAAACTTGTAACTGTACAATAGATTGAACGAGCAGTACCGGTAGCTGGAGTAAAATAATTTTTAAAATAAAAACCATTCTTTGCTAAATCATCCATATAGGGAGAAGGGTTTATCGGATTGCCAGAAAGACCGGATTTATATGTAGCAAAAGACTCTAGTATCACTATAACTATATTTGGTTTTGTACCGATTGGCTTTATGGGAGTTATCTCTCTTTTAAAGTTAAAAGTCTCTATGTTTTGATTTTGCACACCAATATAATCAGCTATAAGTGGGTAGTACTCTTTTACTTTTTCTTTATCAAAAGATACGCGTCCATTTTTCCAAGTATCAAAAAAGTAGTGAACAGGATTGTATGTCAGTTGTGTAGCAAATGGATGTTTAGAAAATGCAGCCTCACTCCATCTAAGTGGATACTGAGAAAGTTTACTGTATCCAGCCACTAAAAGCACTATAAATGCCACAAAAGCAAAAGCAAACCCTCTGATAAAAGTTACTTTTGCAAACTCTTGTCTCTCAATAAGAGTAAAAAGTTTATGTGTCAAAAAGATAAAAAGTAGATTTGTAAAAACTATTGCTGCACTTATCCAAACAACTGGATAACTCTCCCATACCATCTCTGCAGAGATAGCAGCATTTTCTACAAATCTCATAGCTGTAAAGTCCAATCTTGTATGCAAGTAAGCATAATGCCCAAAATCAAAGACATAAAACATCGCATAAAAAGCAAAAACTGCACTTAGTTGTATTAGCCAAAAATAGTGCATAAATTTGTATCTAAATGGACTTAAGTATTTAATGCCACCTAGAAAAAAGAGAGGAAGCACCATAAGCACAACCATTCTTAAGTCAAACCTCATGCCAAGCCACATAGACTTTATAAAATCACTCATAATAAGTGGAGATGAAGCATCATTGTAAGCTATATAAAAAGCAACTCTCATTAAAACAAACAGAAGTGTTAATGATGGAATAAAGATAAGCAAAAATCTTAAAAGTTTTGGAAGTTTTAAAAACATAGGTAGTATTTCTCTCAATTTAAATTATGACATTTTACTATTATTTAGTTAAACTTATGTTAATCATTATATTAAATTGAAAGTAGAAAAATGTTTGAAAATGTAAAAATGCCAGAGGGAATGAGTCCTGAAACTTTAGAGCATCTTATGAATCCAAAGAACTATGGTAAATTGGAAGAGTATAGTTGTATCGGTGTTGCACTTGATGAAAAAACTGGTGAGTATGTTGTCTTTTACACTCTTTTAGATGGCGAAATAGTCACAAATGTAAGTTATGCAACAAACGGTTGTCAAGATACCGTGGTAATCGGTTCAATGTTTACCGATATGATAAAAGGAAATGATTTAGACTATGCAGATGGTGCTATACAGAAAATGCACCAAAAATTGGGTGATTTAACTCCACAACAACAAATATGTGCAGACATAGTTTTTAGTGCATTTATAGCGTCTATGAAGAACTTTGAAAATCTTAGCAAGGGCGAAAAAGAGGAGATGCATATATTGAAAATGAAAGAGAGTTGTGAATCAGTTGGAAAAAACACTCAAGGTGGAACTTCTAATGAGTAAACTATATAAAGCAAAACATGACCTCTGGCTAAACATAACATTTGCATCATTTGCCATAAATGATGAAGAGATAAAATCAAGACTATATGACTTTTCACTCATAGCTTTTAGACATATGAAGTGGTTAGCCATAGATATTTTAGAATCTGGAGACAACTACAATTATGACAGAGACATTTTACTATACAAAAGAGAGTCTGTTTTTGAAATTTTGGAGGCTTTAGTTATTGAGATAAAAAAGATTCAAAGTAGCTACCCAGAGGGTGAACTCGGTTTTCGCATGAGTAATGATGATACTTATCTTCTTGAGTACATTTCACAAGTACTAAAAAACAGCGACAACAACAAAGAGATAACAGCCTTTAATATGCAAAGAACTTGGTTAGATAAAAATCTTGCACAAGACCAGATAGATGCTTTAACTCTCTTTTTATTTGATGAGTCTTATAAAGAGTATGAACTTATACTTATCTACGCCTACATGCAAGCGAGAACTTCAGATATAAAACAGTACAACATCTATCAAGACCTTGTAGATGAGTCACATTTCCACCTAAAATCATTTGCAAACATGATGGCAAAACTAGGCATCTTGGCACTTCCAAGAGTTCTACATGAATTAACTTATGTTGTAAAAGATTTAGACAAGTTTATCAGAGACGGCATAGACGAAGAGATAGCTGCAAAAGAGATGTGTAAAGCATTAAGCGATGCTATTTTAGATGAAGAGTTATCTAAGTTTTTTGACTTTATAAACTACCAAGAAAACTATCACATTGAACTTATGAGAAAACTATTATAAATCCACATGCTATGTGGGTTTATACACTTCTCATAACGCAAAAGCTTTTTTTAGACTTATTTATGCACCAGAAATGTTTTTAAATAATCTTGAAAACACACTACAAGAGTATAAAGACTTAACTCTAAAATTTAAAAAATAAATTTTTAAAAATATT
>JAYELK010000125.1:0-1849 GCA_034717415.1 Campylobacterota bacterium
CATAATTTTTATAAAGCCAAGCTACCAATGAGACATTTATAGCTATCAAAATACTAAAAACTACTTTCAAATAACCGATACTCTCTTTTATCTCATCTATTTTTGCCATAGCTATATTATACACAAATAAATAAAATAAAAGCAACTGAAAAAACAGGTTAAATTTAGTTGAGGAGGTGGAACGAACGAAAACGAAGTATAATTTGAAATTTGGTACCTGACCCCTAGTTTATAATTTGAAATTTGGTACCTGACCCCTAGTTTTTAATTTGAAATTTGGTACCTGACCCCTAGTTTTTATAATTTGAAATTTGGTTCCTAAATTTGGTTCCTGACCCCTAGTTGGAAATTTGGTACCTGACCCCTAGTTTATAATTTGAAATTTGGTACCTGACCCCTAGTTTTTATGGGGGATTTAGTTGTTCTTATGCTTGGCATGTGGAGGAACGAGAAAAAAGTTATAGTCTGATCTATGCATTCCACCTCGGGAGAGGTGGAACGAGTGTCGTTTGTCTTTGGACAGTGTAGTTAAGTTACTACTAGAAGTTGTAACGAGCTACGATACGAACTCTGTCATCTTGTTCAGCAGCAGCAGTAGTTAGACCCATGTTACCACCTTTATCAATAGTACGATTTATATAAGCAAGAAGATAGTTAACACCAGCAGCTTTAACTTTATAAACTAAATCGAACTCATTATAGTCTTTATCAGCACCCATTACATTAGATTTACCAGCAGTTGTACCAGTATATTGTGCAATAATTTTACCATAATCACCAGTGTTATAAACACCTTTTACTAGGAAAGTATCCGCATCTAATTTAATAGCATTTTGATTAAGAAGCATTTGAGTATAGAGTGGAGTTTTAACACCTGTACCAACATTTGACATTGTTGGATTAACTTTGTTGTCATCACCATCAACTGATGTATATGCTACACATAACGCAAGAGCGTCAATCGGCTTAAGACCAACTTTAACACCATAAGCAGTTGTATCAGCAACACCATTAGTGTCTGTTTGGATTGTACCACCTTGGATTCCTACTTTAAGACCCATTGGTAGATCTTTACCAGCTATAGCAACATCTCCCCACATAACACTAACACCATCAGCGCCAATTGCTTTAGCAACATCATAGTAAGAAGCAGTAACTGTAGCCATAGGAATTGATTTATTTTGTACAGTTGCTAAGTATGCACCACCACTACCTACAGCACCAGTACCACCAATATCGCCAAATGCAGATATATTACCTATTGAACTATTTGAAGCACTTACATAAGCACCTACAAGAGTTGTATCTGGGATATCACTATTTACAACTAAGATAGCTTCAAAAGTATTTTTAAATACATTCCAACTTTCTGAGAAAGCAAAAGGAGAAAGTGATTTAGGAAGTTCTTGACGACCAATTTTAACTGTAGTATTGCCAATTTTTTTAGCAATAAAAATTTTAGTTAATGCTATTTCGTCCGTCAAGTCATCATGAGTAACACCACCGACACCCCAACGAGAAGCTGTCTGTCTTGTAGCGCCTACTAAATTGTGCTCTATACCTGCAGTACCTAAGTAAGTGATTTGTGAACCAAAAGTAAAGTTATTTTTAAGATCAGCATCTAAATTTAACTGAATACCAACATTTGCAGCTGAATCATCTTTATCAAATAAAGTTGTATCAGTATTACCATCATCTTGATGAGTTTCATAGTAAACAGCCGCTTGACCAGTTGTTACTATATCTATACCCTTATCAGCTGCCATTGCACCTGATGCTAATAACGACGCTGTCGCTAAAGAAACTAAAGTTTTTTTCATATTCATTCTCCTGTTTTGTTTTAAAGTAT
>JAYELK010000126.1:0-39825 GCA_034717415.1 Campylobacterota bacterium
CCACCTCTGCGACCAACGACATCTAAAACTTCTCCACAAAAGTAAAGATTTTTTTGTTTTAGTGATTCCATCGTTTTTGGATTTATCTCAGTAGTATCAACTCCACCACCACTAACTTCTGCATGTCTAAATCCGTGAGTATCACTTACTTCAAATCTCCAGTTTAACATTTGGTTTGCTATTTTTTTAGATTCTTTTGTACTTATATTAATCTTGGCATGTGGAATGTTTAATGTTTCTAAAATAGTTCTAGCAATTTTTATAGGTAAAAGAGCATGTAAAATATCTAAAATAGCAATCTTATTTTGAGTCATTTTCAAGATATGAGCAGATAATTTTTGAGCTGTATATTTTGGTAGTAAGTTTATAGATATATCAACTGCTTGATAGTTCATTAAAGACTCTGAAGCCTCTTGTGAAATATCTAAAATCCCAAAACCAGAGACTCCATAGTTTGTAAATAAAATATCACCTTGGCATGTGGAAGTTTGTTTGTTGTTGATTAAAAGTGTAACTTCACCATCAACTTTTGCTCCACTCATCTTAACACTTAGAGAGTTGGCTAATTGAAGTTGAACTAATGATGGATATGTTGGGATAATATTGTGTCCACATTCCATAGCAAATTTTTGACCATCACTATTGCCACCCAGATGAGAAGCTGCTTCACTTCCTGTAGCAATAACTACAGCATCATAATCATTTAGAAGTTTTTTTATATCTGTGATTTTTGTCTCTGTATGAAAATTTACCCCAAGATTTGTAGCATAGTTTATAAAAAGCGAGGCTACACTCTTTGCTTCATTGCTAAGTGGGTAAACTTTTCCATCATCTTTTACTTCAAGAATCAGACCAATACTCAAACAAAATTTTTCAAACTCTTTAAATGAGAAGCTCTCAAGTGCATCTTTAACGAAAGTTGGATTTTCACTAAAATAGTCTTCTTGGCTCGTTGAAATATTTGTAATATTACAACGACCATTACCTGAGACTAAAATTTTCTTAGCACATTTAGAATTTTGCTCAAAAATATCTACGAGACATGAATTTTTAGCACACTCTATAGCACACAAAAGTCCAGAAGCACCTGCACCGATAATAGCTACTCTTTTCATAGTGTTACAATCTTTGCACCAAAACCACCAAGATGTTGCGGTGCATCGTCAAACTTTTTAACACTTGGATGAGCGATAAGGAAGTTTTTAACAGCATATGAGAGTTTTCCTGTTCCGATACCGTGATAGATGATAACTTCATCCCAGCCACTTAAAAGAGCATCAGAAAGAAACTTGTCTAAAACTTCACATGCTTCATCTGCTCTCATGCCATGAAGGTCGCATTTTAGTCCAGCTTTCTTCTCTACGCTTACTTTTATGTTAGTTTGTGGTTTTGGTTTTATGATTTGAGTATGTTTGAGATGTTGTGTTTTTACCCTAACTCTCATCCCTTCCACTTCGATAGTAGCATCTTTTTTATCTCTCATTGAGATTATGACACCTTTTTGTGAGTGGTATTTTACTTTATCGCCAACTTTGAACTCAACATCTCTTTTTAACTTCTCTTTTTTGCTTTGTGGAAGTTTCTGTTTTGCCTTGTTCATCGCTCTGTGTATGGAAGCAGTGTCACCTGATTTGGCAGCTTTTTTAGCTTCATTTATCGCTACGGCATAGCTTGATTTTAGTGCTGCCTTTTGTTCTTCTAACTCTTTAAATAGACTCTCTTGAAGCTCTTTGAGGTCAAGCTCTTTGGCTTTTAAACTATCTAACTTTTCATCAACTTTTTTATGCTTTTGTTTGAGTTCACGCTCAAGTTGTGAGCCTCTCTCTATAAGTAGGCTTAGTTTTTCAGAGTTATCGCCATAGACTGATTTTGCTTCATTTACAATCTTGTTAGAAATCCCATAACGACTTGCAGTTTCAAAAGCATAACTTTTACCGATGATTCCCTGCATAAACTCATAAGTCGGCATTCTTGCATCTTCATCATAGATAGCAGCCATAAGTTCAACATCATCTCTATCTGCCATAAGTGCTGCTAGGCGTTTATGGTGAGTTGTAACAACTACTTTTTGACCTCTTTTTATAAGATCATCTAGTATCACTTTAAAGAGTGCTGCAGCTTCATCACTATCGGTTCCGAGTTCTATCTCATCTACTCCGACAAGTGCAGATTTATGCTCAAATATACGAGAAAACTCTTGCATTCTACCAGCAAAGGTTGAGATGTCATTTTTTACATTTTGTGGGTCATCTATAATGGCTAGAACAGTTTTAAATGAGCCAATGTGTGACTTACTCTCATTAAGCTTCATAGGTATGATATATTTTGCCATAAAAGCACATGCTAAGATGGATTTTAAAAGCATAGTTTTTCCACCAGCATTTACACCAGTAATCATTAAAATATTTTTAGAAAAATCAACATTGATAGGTTTTGCTTTGTGAAGAGCAGGGTGGATAAAGTCATTTAAAATTATTTTTGAATCATTTTTAGATTTCACTATTTGGTAGTCTTTACTTTTTGCAAATAAAACTCTAGCTTGGTAGTTGTCAAACTTAGTAAACTCTTTATCTATAAAGTTTATAAAGGGTTGTAGTTCTGTTAATTTTTGAGAGAACTCTTTTGTGTAAGTATAGAAAATTGCCTCTCTTTCTTGTTCTATAAAGCGTATTTTCTCTTTACTTTTTAAGATACTATCTGGAGATACAAAAAAGAAACCACCACTACTTCTTGCAACCACAGCACCTTTTAGCACATGGTTGAAACCACCACGAACTAAAAGACACTCTTCATCATTTACAAGGTGTACTTGAGTATCTACAAGATAACCTGCAAGTTTTGAACTTGACATCATTCTTTTGAGTGAGCCACTCATATTGTTTTTATGCTCTTTAATTCTGGCGCTCAAGCCAAAGAGAGTCTCATCAAGATTTTCTTCAAATTTGCCGTCATGAGTGAAATACTTTTCTATCTCTAAAAACTTTTCATCAACACTAAATCTATCCATCCACTCACCGATGATACCATCTAGTTCACGGTTTTTAAAATAGCGAAAATATCTAACAATTTTTACAATCTCAAAAATCTGTTCAAAGTTTAAAACACCTCGTTTTTTAAGATGTCCTTTTATTGTTGAAAAATCTGCGACTTTTGGAGGTGCTTTAAACTCTATCTTATCAAGTGCTTTTATGTAGCGAAAGTGGAGTTCTTGGTCACCTTCCATATAGAGAGAACTCTCACGAGAGAAGAGGCTTTTAAAAGAGTTTATATGTTCATTTAAATCTAGTTGGTCTATTAGCAGTTCTATTTTTGAAGTTTTGTTTTTTTGCATTAAAATCTTGTTACGCCTATAATTTATTGATAATTATTTTTATTATAGCATATAAATTGTATAATGGATTTTTTAAAAATAGGAGTCAGAGTTGAAAAAATTAATATTGATTTGCAGTATAGCTTTAGTTGTTATGTTTAGTGGTTGTACGCAAGAGACGCAAAATAAGATTGGTAGAGGTATCCAAAACTGGACAGGGACGAATGGTGTACTTGATATCTATATGGGTGAAAAGCTTGTACAGAGATTTATAAAAGTAGATAAACTCTCAACAGCAGAAGCTACACAGGGAGTGTCTCCTAGAACTTATCGTTACGGTTATGGTTATTTGGATCTGAATTTTAACTACAAAGTTGATGCCGGAGAGAAAAAACTCTATTTTGAGATAAGTGATTATGCAACTCCATATATATTTTATGATAATCCGGGTGCGACTGAATAATGAGTCTGATAGAACTTTTTAAATTTTTTATAGAGTCAAAAAGTGAGACTCCTGATGATGGTGGTCTTTTAGATTTTGTAGAGAACTATTTGCCGGATTTTGAAGCTATTCGAGTAGATGTGGAGGATGTTAAAAATCTTTTTATCTATAAAAAATTTGGAGAGGGTGATCATCTCTGTTTTGCAGGGCATGTGGATGTAGTTCCGGCAGGTGAGGGATGGGATACAAATCCTTATAAAGCCATTCAAAAAGATGGTTATATTTATGGTCGTGGTACGCAAGATATGAAGAGTGGTGTTGCTGCTTTTGTTCAAGCTGTTAAAGAGGTTGAAAATTTCAACGGAACTCTCTCACTTTTACTAACTTCAGATGAAGAGGGTGAAGCTATAAACGGTACTATAAAAGTGCTAGAATATCTAAAAGAGAAGAGTATGCTTCCACATGCCGTAGTGGTAGCTGAACCGACTTGTGAAGATAGATTTGGTGATGCTATAAAAGTAGGGCGAAGAGGCTCCATAAATGGTTATATCACTTTAAAAGGTAAGCAGGGTCATGCTGCATATCCCCAAAAAGCTATAAATCCCATACATAATCTTTCTCGTGTTTTAGGAGATATGGCAGGGGTAGATATAGATGATGGAGATGAGTTTTTTAGTCCAAGTAAGTTTGTGGTAACTGATATTCGTTCAGGAATGCAAGTAACAAATGTAACTCCAAATGAGCTTAAGATGATGTTCAATGTAAGAAATACCACTCTAACTACGCAAAAAGAGGTTCGAGAGTTTGTAGATAAACATCTTGATGGACTGGATTATGAACTGAAACTCACACAAGGCTCATACCCATTTATAACTGACACAGAGACAAAACTTGTTCACAATATAGACTTAGCAATAGAGAGTGTAACAGGTATAAAACCAAAACACTCAACTGCCGGTGGAACTTCAGATGCAAGGTTTGTTTCGCAGTTTGGTATAGATGTTATAGAGTTCGGTGTTATAAATGATACTATACATGCCATAAATGAGAGAACAACTACAAAAGAGGTTGAAAATCTTTATAAGGTATTTAAAAAGCTTCTTGGCATGTGGAAATAATATATGCTCTTAAAAAGAGTGATTTATCCTATATTTTTATTAATCATTGCTTATATTCTCTTCTTTTTCCATGATGCAAAAACTATTATAGCTGGAGTTGCTGTTTTCTTAGTGGGAATGGTTTTTATGGAGGATGGTTTTAAACTTTTTAGTGGTGGAATGCTTGAGAAAATTTTAGAAAAATCAACAAACAGCGTACCAAAGGCGATAGGAACAGGTTTTTTAGCAACTGCTGTTGTTCAGAGTTCATCTCTATTAACTATAATTATCATCTCTTTTTTAAGTGCAGAGTTGATTTCGCTTAGTGGTGCTATCGGTGTGATTTTTGGCTCAAACATAGGAACAACCACAACAGCTTGGATAGTATCATCATTTGGTGTAAAGATTAAAATCGCCCACTATGCTATGCCTATGCTTATATTTGGGGTTATATTTAGATTTAACAGAAGTAAAACTTACCAAGGCTTGGGAAATATTTTAGTCGGTCTTGGTTTTGTATTTCTTGGTATAGGCTATATGAAAGAGGGCTTTGAGGCTATGAAAGCCGGACTTGACCTCGCTCAGTTTGCGATGGAGGGATACTTCGGAGTTTTGGTATATATCTCCATTGGAGCAGTGGCAACAGTTGTCATCCAATCAAGCAGTGCAACAATGGCTCTAATTATAACGGCACTTGCTACAGGACAGATTGAGTATGTAAATGCACTTGCTCTGGCTATTGGAGCAAATATCGGTACCACCGTGACAGCTATTTTAGGTTCTATCTCTTCAAACTTCAATGGTAAAAGATTGGCGATTGCCCATTTTATTTTTAATATGGTTACAGGTTTTCTTGCTATAGCTTTTCTCTATCAGTTAGCAGATTTAGTGGACTTTTTAGCTTCAATACTTACAATTAAAGATGATGATTATGCAATGAAATTGGCTCTGTTTCATACTATCTTTAATGTTATGGGTGTTCTTGCAGTTGCACCTTTTACGGGAAAACTTGTTGTTTTTTTAAAGGGGTTGTTTAAAGAGAAACGAGAAGATATATCTCGTGCAAAATATTTAGATAAAGTAGTTATAGAAGTTCCAGAGGCAGCCATGATAGCTCTAAAAAAAGAGATAATACATCTTTATGATAATGCGAGTGAAGTCTTATCACATGCTCTTTCACTCCATCGTCATACTTTTATAGGTATGGGAGATAAGATCAGTAAGATAGTTGAAGCATCAGTTAGTATGATAGATACAAATGTTGATGATAGTTATGAGAGAAAGATTAAATCTCTCTATGGGGATATTATAAACTTTGCAACAATCTCTCAAGAGGAGATGAGTGTTGAAGAAAAACATAAAATCTACTCTTTGAAAATAGCATGTAGAGATATAGTTGAGACTATTAAAGATGTTAAAGAGTTGCAAAAAAATGTCAATAGATTTATGAACAGTAATAATCCGGATATAAAAGGTGAATACAACTATATAAGAGAGGGTTTGGCAAAAACTTTAGACGGTATTCATGCCTTAAGAACAAATAGTGATGATCTTGAGGTATTGGCTAAACTAAAAATACTAGAAGAAAATATGAACAGTCTTGAGATGATTGGAAGTGGAAGGATCGATCATTTGATTCGTACTAATAAGATTGAGACAAAAATTGCCACTTCTCTTATAAATGATAGTGGTTTTGCTTATGAAATATCTAAAAAACTTATACGAGTTGCTACTATTTTATGGATAGAAGATAGAGAAATTCAAGAACTAGGAGAAGAGTGATGAAACTAGGAAAATTGTTTAAAAAGGCTGAAAAGTTTTTTGGTATGGGTAGAGCAAAACAAGAGGAAAATGGTAAAAAAAAGAAAAAATTAGAGAATTCTTTGGAGAAAAAGATAACTTCAATGAAGGGTAAAATAAAAGATATGACCGATATTTCTAAAAAAAATGAAGCAAAAAAAGAGTTAGAAGTATTACAAAAATTACATAAAAAATTATTGAAAAAGTAGAGGAAATTAATGAAATTTATAGAAACTAAAAAAGCACCATCAGCAATAGGACCATACTCTCAAGCAGTAGTAGTAAATGGAATGGTTTACACTTCAGGTCAAATAGCATTAACTCCAGAAGGTGTGATGCTTGAGAATGATGTAGTTATCCAGACTAAACAGGTTTTGAAAAATTTAAAAGCTGTTTTAGAAGAGGCTGGAAGTTCAATGAGCAGGGTAGTAAAAACGACTATATTTATCGCAGACATGGATGATTTTGCTCTTATAAATGAGATATATGAAGAGGCTTTTGGCTCACATAAACCGGCTCGTGCAACAGTAGCAGTAAAGACTCTGCCTAAAAATGCTTTAGTTGAGATAGACGCTGTAGCACTAGTTTTGAAATTTTGAAATTTGGTTCCTGACCCCAAATTTCAAATTTCAAATTCTTATACTGTACCTAAGTACAATATACATTTTTTAAAATAAATCTTACCATACTAATAATTGATTTTTTTAGGAGTATGTTATGTCAAAAGTAATTGGAACAGTAGCGAGTATAGATGGTGAATTTTATGCAAAAAGTGTTGATGGTTCTCTTCGTGAAATCAGCAAAGGTGATGAGATTTATGAAGGTGAAACTGTTGTAGGTGACAAAAATAACTCCCAACTAGAGAGTATTATAATCTCTATGAGTGACGGTACGGATATTGTTGTTTTAGGCAGTGAATCACAACTTTTTGATGCGTCACTTTTTAGTACAGAATTTTCAGAAGATGAAACTGTAACGCATAAAGAGTCGGTTATAGCTATGTTAGAAGATTCTGCGAATGTGGATGATGTTGATGAGTTGGAAACTGCTGGTGGTGAAGATGAACCAGTTGAGTCCAGTGAGGGTGGAGAAGCAAAGTTTGCAACTTCTAATGACAAGAATTTTGATGTAGACATTAATGCAGAACTCAGAGAAAGAGCTTTTGATAACACAATAGATGATGCTCAAACTCAAGCAACTGTAGCTCAAGCTGAAAACGATTCAGATGATGCAGTATCAGCTCTAAAAGATGCAGCAGACTTAGCAGCACAAACAGCAAACACAGCAGTAGCAGCCGCTGAAGCTTCAGCAGATACATTAGCAGATATCGAGAACCTAACACAAGCTCAAATAGATGAGACTCAAGGATTAGCAGATGACTTTAGTGGTTTTGGTTATGATTTGGAGATAAAAATTACAAACAATGATACAAACGATTATTTATATCTCGATAAAATTAATATGACCAAAACAGCAAATGAAGCAGTAGAGGCAGTAGAAGCTGTAGATGCAGTTGCAGAAAGTTTTGCATATGAAGTAACTCTAAATGCTGGATTGACGGATACTGATGGAAGTGAATCTTTAAGCTCTATAACTGTAGATAATATTCCAACTGGAGCAACAATAGATGGACTTACAGCAAATGCAGATGGTAGCTATACAGTTCCTGTTGATGTAAATGGCGATGCTACAGTTACACTTACAAGTTCAACAGAGAAAAGCAATACTGACTTAAATAGTATTCAATCTTCTATAACTTCTACAGAAAGTGATGGTGGAGAGACTCATACAACAATGGCTCATACTTCTTTAGATGAGAGTAGTGATACAGGAAATGATAGTTATGATGTTTCAGATGACAACACTATAGATGCTGGTGATGGCAAGGATGCATTTACAGCAGATGCTACCGATATAGCAGACAATGGATTAAGCCTTGATGGTGGTGAAGGTTTAGATACTCTTATTATGAGTGATGATATGAATATTGACTTTAGTGTCCTTGATGATAATATCGCAAATATGGAAGTGATAGACTTAGGTGCAGGTACTCAAAATATCACTTCACTTTCAACTGAAGATGTATTAACTATGACAGATACAGATGATGTACTTCGCATAGATGGGGATAGTGCTGATAGTATTGATTTAAATACTCAAGGTTCTGATGCAGAGTGGACATTAGGTGACTTTAAAACTGATGCAGAAACAGGTGCAACTTATCAAGAAGTTACAGGTGGAGAGGGTGATGCTACCGTTACTCTTGAGATTAGTACAGATATTGAAATTCACGAGAGTTAATCTAATCTTGGCATGTGGATTGGTTTCACATGCCAAAGAGTAGATCCCAACTTCATATTAATCATCTATTAAGCCAAAAAAATATACAATTCTTTAAATGACTGACGGTCGGTCATTATTCAAACAGGGAGAACTATGGCAATTATTGTAGATAAAGTACAAAAAAGAAAAGATATAGCCTTAGCATGCAGGGAGATATTTTTTCAGCATGGCATAAAAGATTTAACTATCTCACAGATTGCGAAAACGGCAGGTATAGGAAAAGGTACACTATATGACTATTTTAAAAACAAGGAAGATATTGTATTTGAAATAGTAAATATATTGGTCCAAGAGCGAAATACAATTGTAGAAAAACAGATGTCTGAACTAACAATTACAAAAGATAAAATCAAACTCTTTTCCAGTTTTTTTTATAGTGATAAAGATATTGAGCTTAGACAACTTTATAAAGAGTTTATCTCTATCTCTCTTAGTTCACCGGATGAGAAGATGATTGAGTTTCAAACAAAATGTTTTGAACTTCATTATGTTTGGTTTGAAAAAATTATTCAAGATGCGATAGATAGTGGTGAGATCATAGAACAATCAAAATGCCTTACTAGAGGTATGTTTGTAACTGCTGATGGGATGTTTATAGCCAGTTCATCAACGAATGCGATTGAGGATGTTCAGCAAGAGATTAACAACTATATTGATGCAATATTTGAACTGATAGAGGTTAAGAAACAGTGAGATTGTTAATTTTAATTATTCCTATTTTTATATATGCAGAAAGTTTGAAATCACTGCTTGATTTTTCAACTCAACATAGTGATTTAGTAGTGTCAAAAACTCTAACACAAAAAGCAAAAAGCATAAGCGTTGAAGCTAAAAAAAGTGCATACTATCCAACTATAGATATAGGTGCTTTTTATCAAACGCTCCAAGAGAGAACGCCTATGCAAGCAGGTGATGTTTATAGTGGATATGCAAAAATAGGGTTTGAGATATATGATGGTGGGAAGAAATCAGCACTGCTTTGTCAAAGTGAAAATGAGCATAAAGCAAGTAGTTTTGATCTAGGAGCAACAAAAAAAAGCTTGAGTTTGCAGATAGTTCAAGATTTTTTCAACATAAAGAGTCTCAAAGCTAGTCTCAAATCAAGAGATGAAGCGAAAAATTCACTACAGGAGCAACTAGTCAGAATGGAGAGATTTTTTCTTGCAAAGGTTGCCACAAAAGATGATGTAGATAGGCTACAAGCAGCTTATGATACAAATATCTACGAGATGGAGTCTATAAAACTTCAAATACTCTCTTTGAAAAAATCCTTAGAGTTAAAAGTCGGAAAAACTATAATAAGCTTTGATGATTCCAAGTTTAAAGAGTTTAAAGAGCATAAAATCAAGACAATGGACAGTGTTAAATCTCTAATAGCCAAAAGAGATGCTTTAGTAAGTGGTGCAGAGTCAGTAGATAGCCTTTACTATCCACAAATAAAGATAGAAGATACTTATAGTGTTTATGGATATGAGAGAGTAGATGCCATGCATCCCAAGGGTGTTGATAATCAAAACAAATTGATGCTTTCTTTAAATCTAAGACTCTTTGATAAAGGAAGTGTGGCAAAAAGTAAAGAGACTCTTATGATTGATTCTCAAGCACTAAATGCTCAACTTTTCTTTAGTAAAAAAGAGCAGCAGATGCAGTATGAATTGGCACTATCGAGAATTCAGACAAGCAGGATAAAAATTAAAAGTGCCAAGAGTGCTTTAGTTTCGGCATCTAGTGCATTTAAGACCATAAGTAAAAAGTATGATGCAGGTATAGTTGATAATGTAGTTTATTTGGATGCACTTAGTTCTCAAACAAGGGCTAAAGCACTATATGAAACATCTTTGAATGATTTGGAAGTGGCTTTTGCTTCGTACTATTACTATGCAGGAAAAAATATAGAGGAATTTTTAAAATGATAAGAACAATTTTAGCTTTTGTAGCTTTAGCAGTTAGTCTGAGTGCAGCAGAGATATATGCGACTTTTAATATCCAAGCAGATAAAAGTGCAGATTTAGCCTTTTACTCTAGTGGAATTATAGAGAAAATTTTTGTAGATACTTCAAGTGTTGTAAAAAAAGGCGATAAGTTAGCCCAACTCAACAATGATGACCTAAAAGCTTCTCTTTTGATTGCTAAAGCTTCTTTACAAAATACAGAGATAATTTTAAAATTTGCAAAAAAAGATTATGAGAGACAGTTACTGATAAAAGACCTGATAGATGAAGCAAAGTTTGACCAATATAAATTGAGTTACGAAAAAGCAAAAGTAGCAACTATCCAAGCAGAAGCAAATCTGGCTTATCAGCAATCACTTTTAGATAGAAGTGTGATTTTGGCTCCTTTTGATGGTGTGATTTTTGAAAAAAGTGCAGAAGTCGGAGATGTAGTAAGTGGTCTAATGCTTAGAACAATTTTTAAGATTCAAAGCCTAAATAAGAGAGATTTGATTTTAGAGTTTGACCAGAAATATTGGAGAGTAGTCAGAGTCGGGGATAAAGTCAGATACACGGTAAACGGGGATGACAACAGCTATAAAGGTAAAATCTCTAAACTATATCCACATGCTAACAGTGATAACAGAAAGATAAAAGCCGAGGTAGAGGCAGAAGGTTTTGTAGTTGGTCTTTTTGGTGAGGGGTATATAATCGTACCTGATAAAAGGTAGTGATTTATGTATAAATTTGCCATAAATAGACCAATCACAACTCTGATGTATGTGGTTTCTCTAGTAATATTTGGATGGATGAGTTATAAGTCTATGCCATCAGCACTCTATCCTAATGTCGATTTTCCCCTTGTGACTATTAAGACGGTCTATCCGGGGGCAGAAGCAAGCACAGTAGAATCTCAACTAACAGATAAGATAGAAGAGGCAGTCTCAAGTATTGGGGGCATTGACAATATCATCTCTACAAGCAGTGAGGGTGTTAGTATAGTTGTTGTAAAGTTTTTTTTAGCCAGAGATATTAATGAAGCTACAAATGATGTTAGAGATAAGGTCTCGGCAATTATTTTACCAAAAGATTCCAGAACACCACTTGTAAGTAAGCTAGACATTGGTGGAGCATCAATAATAAATATCTTTTTAACTGCAAAAAATGAGACTATTGGAAATCTGATGTTATTTGCAGATGAAAAAGTAAAACCAAAACTCCAAAAGATAAATGGTGTCGGTGGCGTTAATATTATCGGTTATAAAGATAGAGAGATAAAGATATATCCTGACCCTAAGCTTTTAAATAAGTTTGATATAACAGTACAAGAGTTAAATAACATAGTGGTAAAAGAGAATGTAAAAATAGGTGGTGGTAAACTAATCACAAAAAGTGAAGAGTTTATACTAAAAACAAAAGCAGATGCTCTAACCATAGAAGAACTTAAAAATATAAAAATCAAAGATGATATAAAACTAAAAGATATTGCAAGAGTAGAAGATGGGCTAAGTGATGCAAAGAGTTATGCTTCGTATAATGGAGTAGAGGGTGTTATGCTTGAAGTTCAAAAAATTTCAGGAACAAATACCATAGATATTATTGAAAATGTAAAAAGCATACTTCCTTCTTTAGAGGCTTTAGCTACTGATAGCTATGAAGTCATAGTTTTAAATGACACCTCTCCTTTTATTATTCACTCTTTAGAAGATGTAGAGTTTGACTTGATTTATGGTGCAATTTTAGCTGCTATTATTATATTTGTGTTTTTGAGAAATATGACTATTACCATAGTTTCTGCTCTATCTATTCCAGCTTCTATTATGGGTACTTTTGCTTTGATGGATTATATGGGTTTTGAACTTAATAAGATGACGCTGATTGGGCTTACTTTAGCTATAGGTGTTATTATAGATGATGCCATTGTTGTTATTGAGAATATCTATAAAAAGATGGAAGCAGGTATGAGCAAACTTGAAGCAGCAGTAGAGGGTACAAAAGAGATGGCATTTACCATTCTTGCAATCTCAGCAATGCTTTTGGCTGTTTTTGTACCTGTTTCGTTTATGAGTGGAATCGTTGGTAAGTTTTTTGAATCATTTGCGATGACGGTTGGATTTGCGATTATTATCTCATACTCTATTGCTCTTAGTTTTATCCCAAGTTTTAGTGCTAGGATTCTAAGTAAGGGAGAGAGCAGGTTTTATAACTTAACAGAACCTATGTTTTTAGCGATAGAGAGAGTTTATGAAAAGATTTTAAAACTTGTTCTGAGATTTAAAATCATAACTCTGATTCTTGTTTTTGCTCTGTTTTTTGCCTCTCTTAGTCTATTTCCAAAGATCGGTATGGATTTTATCCCCAAAGAGGATAAGTCTGAACTCGAAGTAAAGATAAAAGCAGATTCAGGTATTTCATTGGAGGAGATGATTCTCAAATCAAAAGCTGTCCAGAAGATAGTAAGAGAGGATCCGAGCGTTCTCTACACTACTTTAAGCATAGGTTACACAACAGCACAAGAGAACCATAAGGCTCTCATATATGTAAAACTGGTTGAAAAAGACAAGAGAGAACTAAATCAAGAAGAGGTAACTCAATCTCTTCGAGATAAGTTAAAACCATTTGCTAAAGATATGTTTATAACAGCTGCTGCTATTCCAAATATCAAGGGAGCAGGTGCATCTGTTCCATATCAAATAGTTTTAAAATCTGATTCTTTTGAGGATTTGGAAGTTGCAACAAAAAACTTGACAGAGTATATAGCTAAAAAAGAGGGATTTGTTGATATAGATACAAACTTAGATGAGGCAAAACCACAAATAGATATAAATATTTTAAGACAAAATGCTTCTAGGCTTGGTATATCTGCTTCTCAAATTTCACAAGCCATATTTACGGCATTTTCAAGTGACTTGGAAATTTCATACTTTGAAGAGAATGGAAAACAGTATAACATTACCTTGAGATTTGATGATGAAAACAGAGTAAGCATAGATGATATAAAAAAGATTCAACTCCGCGGGGATAATGGTCAAGCTGTTTATCTTGATGGTTTAGTTACTTTTAGTAAGAACAAGGCTCTCTCTTGCATAAATCATTTTGACAGACAGAGACAAGTTACTATCTATTCTGATCTGTTTGGTCTTGATTTAGGTGGAGCTGTCTCTTACACTAGGGAGGGTATTGATGAGTTGATGCCAGAGGGTGTTACATATAGATTTACAGGTTTTGCTGAAGAGATGGAAAAAACAGGTAAAGCTTTTGGGGTAGCACTTGGATTGTCTGTGATTATTATGTTTATTATTTTAGCGATTCTTTATGAGTCACTTATTCAACCCATAATTATAATGATAGCATTGCCTTTAAGTATAATAGGGGTAATGTTAGCTCTTTATCTCTCTGGATTGCAATTTAGTCTCTTTGTTGTGATTGGGTTTATGCTGCTTATGGGTATGGTTGGTAAAAATGCCGTACTTCTTGTGGACTTTGCAAATGGTGCTATGGATAGAGGAAAAAATGCAGATGAAGCACTTATCGAGGCTGGAGAGAAAAGACTTAGACCGATTTTAATGACTACTGTTGCTATGGTCTTTGCTATGTTGCCTCTAGCTCTAGGAGATGGACTAGGAAGTGAGACAAAAGCACCAATGGCGATCTCAATTATCGGTGGACTTTTGAGTTCTATGGTTTTAACCCTTTTAGTTGTGCCAGTAATGTATAGACTTATCAATCCTCTTGATAGATATTTAAGAGGGTTTTATGAAGTAGGGGAAGTTAAATAGCCAATTGTAGAGTTTGTTTTAAAAGTTGCAGTTTAGAGTTAAACTTTGGGTTTATTTGAGTTTAGCTAAATGATTAAACAAAACTTAAAGCTTACTTGGGTATAATTCCGAACTTTTTAGTAGAATTATAAAGATTTAAGGACCGTATATGTACGCAATTATTAAAAATGGTGGTAAGCAGTATAAAGTTCAAGAGGGTGATATTTTATCACTTGACAAAATGTCACTTGAGCCAAAAGCTACTATCGAGATCAAAGAAGTTTTAGCAGTTAATGCTGGTGAACTTAAAATGGGAGCTCCTTTTGTTGAAGGTGCTGTTGTAACTGCTGAGGTTATCAACGAAGGTCGTGACAAGAAAGTTGTTATTTTCAAAAAGCGTCGTCGTAAAGATAGTAAAGTTAAAAGAGGTTTCAGAAGAGACTTCACTCGTGTTCGTATCACGAAAATAGCAGCATAATAACAAAAACAATATAGCGACTAGTTGCGTGAGCTTTCTGCTAAAGAAAACTTAGCGTTAGCGTAGCAGGAGGGACTTTGTTCCTTCTGTGTAATAAATTAAAATAAAGAGGTTCCTTAAATTTAGGAACTAAATTTAAGGAGATGTAAGATGGCACATAAGAAAGGTCAAGGTAGTACACAGAATAATCGTGACTCGGCTGGTAGAAGACTTGGTGTAAAGAAATATGGTGGAGAAGCTGTAATCGCTGGTAATATCATTATTCGTCAAAGAGGAACTAAAGTTCATCCTGGTAATAATGTAGGTATGGGGAAAGATCATACAATATTTGCACTAGTTGATGGTGTTGTTGCTTTTGAAAGAAAAGATAAAAAGCGTCAACAAGTATCAATAATACCTGCTGTATAATTCTACATATCTGAGCTTCTGGCTCAGATAGTTTCTACCTCACAGAGTTTTAAACTCTTTCACAATTTAATAAAAATTTTTCAAGCATAAGGAAAAACAATGTTCACAGATAGTGTCGAATTAACAGTTTCATCAGGTAAAGGTGGACAAGGATGTGTAGCATTTCGTCGTGAAAAGTTTGTATTAAATGGTGGTCCAAATGGTGGTGACGGTGGAAAAGGTGGTGATATCTGGTTTAGATGTGACAATAACACTCATACACTATCTCACTTTCAAAGAAAGATGCATATAAAGGCAGATGGTGGTGCTCAGGGTGAAGGCTCAAATTGTACTGGCAAATCAGGGGCTAAAAAAATTATTATTGTTCCTCCGGGAACTCAAATTTTAGATATGGATAGTGGTGAAGTGCTTTTTGATATGTTAAAGCATGGTCAAGAGGCTAAGTTTATCCAAGGTGGAAAGGGTGGACTTGGTAACACTCACTTTAAATCACCAACAAACCAGAGACCAACTTATGCACAACCGGGTGAAAAGGGTGAAACTAGAAGTATAAAACTAGATCTTAAGCTTATAGCAGATGTAGGTTTGGTCGGTTTTCCAAATGTTGGAAAATCAACTCTGATTTCAACAGTTTCAAATGCTCGTCCGGAGATTGCAAACTATGAGTTTACAACACTTACTCCAAAGCTTGGACAAGTAAATATTGGAGATTTTGAGTCATTTGTAATGGCAGATATACCCGGTATTATCGGTGGAGCTCATGAGGGTAAAGGTCTTGGAATTCAATTTTTAAGACATATCGAGAGAACTAAAACAGTTCTATATATGGTAGATTTGGCTTCATATAGAGAGTTAAAAGAGCAGATTGAAGTACTTAAAGATGAGATAGCTTCATTTTCTGAGAAATTAGGTGAGAGTAAATATGCTATCGCTTTAACAAGAGTAGATGTAGTTGCACCTAATGAGATAAACGAGTTGGTTTTGGGCTTTTTAGACCTGTTAGGCCTAGAAGCTTCTAAAACAAATGAGTTTGATTTTGATAATGAGATGCCGTTTTTTGTACAAGATTCAGCAGATGAGACTTTAGGCTATGATAAAACTAAGCCATACTTAGTTGCACCAATATCTTCGGTAACAAGCAAGAATATCCAAGCACTTAAATACTCGCTATTTAATCTAGTGCAATCAGATCGTAAATAGTTATGAGACGAGTTGTAGTTAAGGTTGGTAGTGCTGTTTTAACTCAAAATGATGAAATTGCATTAGAGAGAATGCAGTCTTTAGTTGATTTTTTGGCAGAACTTAAAAAATCAAATGAAGTTATTTTAGTTTCTTCTGGTGCCGTTGCAGGTGGATACACAAAGCTGAAACTTGATAGAACTATTCTTAAAAACAAACAGGCACTAGCAGCTATTGGACAGCCGGTTCTTCTTAAGAAGTATGACAGAAAATTCTTAAAACATAATATTTTAGTTTCACAAGTATTGGTAACTGCTGCGAATTTGAATAAACTTGATGATATTGTAAGAGTTAAAAATACAATAGATACACTTTTAGAAAATGGTGTAATTCCTATCATAAATGAAAATGATGCAACATCAACAGATGAACTTGAACTTGGAGACAATGATCAACTTTCAGCATACATAGCAAAACATAGTGATTCAGATATACTAATAATTCTTTCAGATATTGATGGATATTATGACCATGATCCAAGAACAAATCCACATGCCAAGATATTAAAAGTTATAAATAGCATTGATGAAGCAGAACTTGAAAAAGAGGTCACTCCAAATAATGTTTTCGCAACGGGTGGAATAGTTACAAAACTTAAAGCAGCCGATTATCTCTTGGCATGTGGAAAAAGCATGTTTTTAGCAAGTGGTTTTGATTTGAGTGATGTGAAAAGTTTTATGCTAGATAGTAAACATTTAGGTGGAACTCTGTTTAAAAAGGCTAATAAACAGTGAAAATAATATTTATGGGTACACCCGATTATGCAGAGGCAATACTGCAACGAATTATAGATACAAAAGATATGGAAGTAGTTGCAGTTTATACCCAGCCAGATAGGTCGGTTGGTAGAAAAAAGCTTATGACCCCACCGGTTGTTAAGACCTTGGCATGTGAAAATGAGATAGTTGTTTATCAACCAAATAGAGTTCGTGATAGTGAAGTAGTTCAAGAACTTTTAAAAATTGAGTGTGATTATATAGTCGTTGCAGCTTATGGGCAGATTCTTCCACAAGAGATTTTAAATCACGCTCCATGTATCAATCTTCATGCCAGTATCTTGCCACAATATCGTGGAGCAAGTCCGATACAGCAAACTCTTCTAAATGATGATAAGAAGACAGGTGTAACTGCTATGCTTATGGATATAGGACTTGATACAGGAGATATTCTTAAAATTGAGACTATAGAAGTTAGTGCCGATGAGATGGTTGAGACTCTCTTTGATAGATTGACTACTACGGCATGTGATTTGACTATTGATGTTTTGCAAAATTTTATCTCTTACTCTCCAAAACCACAAATTGATTCTCTTTGTTCACATTGTTCTAAAATAACAAAAGCAGATGGTGAAGTTGCATTTCTCAATGCAAAAGAGCTTTACAATAAGTATAGAGCATTTACTCCTTGGCCTGGAACCTATCTAAAAAGTGGTTTGAAACTTAAAAAAATAAAACTAGAAGATAGCTCAAGTTCCAATAATATTGGGCAAATTTTAAAGATTGAAGATAAGAGTATAGTAGTTGGATGTAGTGAAGGTAGTCTAAGAATTTTTAGTGTTCAGGCACCATCTAAAAAAGAGATAGATATACTCTCTTATATAAATGGAAAGAGACTTGAACATGAAGATTACCTATCTTGAAACTATCGATTCAACTCAAATATATTTAAAAAAGTTACTACAAGATAAAAACCTTGAACTTCCACATGCCATAGTTGCAAAGACTCAAACTGATGGCATAGGAAGTAGAGGAAATTCATGGAGTGGTATGGATGGAAATCTTTTTTTATCTTTTGCAACTTCTTTAGACTCTCTGCCAAAAGATTTGAAATTAGAATCTACCTCTATATATTTTGCATATCTTCTAAAAGAGATGTTAAGTGAGTTAAATTCATCTACTTGGCTAAAGTGGCCAAATGATTTCTATATTGGTGATGTAAAAATAGGTGGAATGATTACAAACATAGTTGGCACTACTCTTGTTTGTGGTGTTGGGTTAAATTTGGTTAATTCTCCAAAAGAGTTTACAACACTAGATATAAAAATTTCCAAAGATGAGTTGCTGGAAAAATATTTTAATAAAATTGAAAAAAAAGTTTCATGGAAGCAAGTTTTTAGTAAATATAAGTTAGAATTTTACCGAAACCAAAATTTTTTTACATATAAAAATAGTTTAAGAATTTCATTAGATAGTGCCACACTTCAGAGTGACGGTTCTATTATAAATAACGGCGAAAGGATATATAGTCTAAGATGAGTGAAGTAATAGTAATTGCAAATCAAAAGGGTGGTGTTGGTAAGACGACTACTGCTGTAAATTTAGCTGCCTCACTTGCTGTTGCAGAAAAAAAAGTGCTTTTGATAGATTCGGATCCACAAGCTAATGCTACTACTTCTTTAGGTTTTCACCGTAATGATTATGAGTTTAACATCTATCATGTTTTGATAGGTACGAAAAAATTAAAAGATATTATCCTAAAATCAGACCTTCCGACTTTTCATCTGGCTCCATCAAATATTGGTTTAGTTGGTATAGAAAAAGAGTATTATGATGCTGATAATGCCAAAGGTCGTGAGTTAGTTCTAAAGCGTGCTATAGCTAATGTGAAAAAAGATTATGATTATGTAATCATTGATTCACCACCGGCACTCGGACCTATGACCATAAACGCTCTATCGGCTTCAAACTCTGTTATTATTCCTATTCAGTGTGAATTTTTTGCCTTAGAGGGTTTGGCTCAACTATTAAATACTGTAAAACTTGTTAGAAAATCTATAAATCCAAAACTTAGCATAAAAGGCTTTTTACCTACAATGTTTACCTCTCAAAACAACCTTTCAAAACAGGTTTTTGCAGATTTAAGACAGCACTTTAAGGGTAAACTTTTTAAAGATGAAAAAGATAAGTATATAGTAGTACCGAGAAATGTGAAACTTGCAGAGTCTCCATCTTTTGGAAAACCTGTAATTTTATATGATGTGAAATCCAACGGCTCAAAAGCTTATCAAAATTTAGCACAAGCGATTATAAAATAATGAAATCACAAGCGTTGGGTAGAGGATTAGATGCACTTTTTGGTGAAATAGATGAGGCTTATGATAATGAAGTTACATCAGCAGATTCTATTTTAGAGATTTCACTTAAAGATATTAGACCAAATCCATACCAGCCAAGAAAATCGTTTGATGAAGAGTCTCTTGCTGAACTCTCTGAATCTATTAAAAATGATGGTCTTATTCAGCCTATAGTAGTTACTGAAGATATTGATGGCTATATTTTGATTGCAGGTGAGAGAAGATTTCGTGCATCAAAGTTAGCAAAACTCAAAACAATTCGTGCTATTGTCTTAAATAGTGATGAACAGAAGATGAGACAGTTTGCTCTTATTGAAAATATTCAAAGAGAGGAGTTAAACTCCATTGAGTTGGCTCACGCATATAGTGAGTTGCTTAAACTGCATGAGATAACGCATGAAGAACTTTCAAACCTAATTCATAAAAGCCGAACGCATATAACAAACAGTATAAGACTTTTACAACTTTCACAAAAGACGCAAAAAACAGTTATTGAGCAGAAAATAACTGCCGGTCATGCCAGAGTATTAATCGGTTTAGATGATAAGCAGCAACAGTTAATAGTAAATTCTATTATTGGGCAAAAACTTAGTGTTCGTGAAGTTGAGTCTATGATAAAAAATATGAAAGAACAGAGAAAGAGTCCGACTCATATTACAACTACTGTTTCATATGACTTTACTAATTTAAAAGAGAGATTTACCTCTTTGGGCTTAAAAGTTAAAACTTCCCAAAATAGAGTAACAGTAGAATTTGATAATGAAAATCAAATTGAAGAGTTTCTAAAATATTTCTCATCTTAGCATTAACAAAACTACACAGTTTTTACATTTATCTATAAAAAAATAAATTTTTTATATAATTTTTACTACTTTAACTATCCTTTCAATTTTATCGTTGTATAATCACGCAACTTTTAGGAGGTGCTATGTTAGATATAAATCCGATACTACTTATAGCTACATTAATCGTATTTCTTACGCTTATTGCCGTTTTAAACAGTTGGCTTTATAATCCATTATTTAGTTTTATGAACAAACGAGATGAAGACATCAAAAAAGACCTAGACAAAGTAGGTAATAATGATGATGAAATCAATGAGTTGAATTCAGAAGCAGAATCAATAATTATGAGTGCTAAACTAGAGGCTACAGCCCTAAGAGAGAAAGTTATTGCAGATGCTAAAGAGTTAGCAGATAGTAAGTTAGAAGCGAAGCGTGCTGAATTAGCTAGTGAATTTTTAGAGTTTGAACAATCTCTTGCTAACTCTAAAGAACAGTTAACAAGTGACTTAATGTCTCAAGTTCCACTGTTCAAAGAAGCTGTTAAAGCTAAATTTAGTCAAATATAAGGATGTGATGTGAGTAGAATTTTAGTATTTATGCTAATGATATCAACTTATGCATTAGCGTCTGGTGGTGGTGCAGAACATGCAGGTACAGATATAATTCAAAGAACTGTAAACTTTGCACTTTTCGCTGGACTTGTTTGGTACTTAGTTGCTGAACCTGCTAAGAACTATTTTGCAGGAAGATCGCAAGGAATTGCTGATGAATTGCAAAAAGTTCAAGATAGGTTAAATGATACAATTGCTCTTAAAAAAGATGCTCTAAGTAAGATTTCTGATGCACAAAAGTTTGCAGAAGACTTAGTTGTTTCTTCAAAAAAAGAGAATAAAATTATCAATGACAATATGATGACTCAGTGTGATGTTGAGTTAGAAACATTATCTAAGCAACATGCTTCTTTGAAAGAGTTTGAGCAGAGAAGAATGGTTCGTATCGTTGTAGAAGATATTCTTAGTGAAGTGTTAAGCCAGAGTAGTGATGGTTTTGATAAAGAAGCTATGGCTAATGTTATCTTAAAGAAGGTGGCATAACATGGAAGAATTAATCGCAAAAAGATATATCAAAGCTATTAAAGATAGTTCTGGTGTAGAGTTAATAGAGAGTATGACTTCTATTTTCTCTGTTTTAGCTGAGTCATTCAAAGATAAAAAGTTTATTAGTGTAATTGACAATCCAAATGTTAGTGCTGATGATAAGTTGGATATTTTATTGGGAGCTGTTAAAGTTGCAGATTCTAAAGAGATAGAAAATTTAATAAAACTATTAGTAGAAAATGGTCGTATTAATATCATTCCTGCAATGGCAGAAGAGATGAGAAAAGATGTTGCTAAATCTACTAAAACTTATGAGGGTGTTGTTTACAGCGATAGTGATATTGATGCAAATGTGATACAAGACTTAAGTGATGGTTTAGGCAAAAGATTTGATTCAAAAATATCTTTAGAATTTATAAAAGATGATTTTAATGGTATTAAAGTTGATGTTGAAGATCTTGGTATAGAGATTAATTTTTCTAAAACAAGAATAAACAATCAAATTATAGAACATATAATAAAAGCAATTTAACTTTTAACGAGAGGAGAACAGATAGTGGTAGCAAAAATTCAAGCTGATGAAATCAGCTCAATAATTAAAGAGCGTATCGATAACTTTGAACTGAGTGTTGATATTAATGAAACTGGTAAAATTGTTTCTTATGCTGATGGTGTTGCACAAGTTTATGGACTTAGCGATGTTATGGCTGGAGAGATGGTAGAGTTCGAAGATGGGACTCAAGGTTTAGTAATGAACCTTGAAGAGAGCGCTGTAGGTGTTGTTATTCTTGGAGCAGGTACAGAACTTAGAGAGGGTATGAGTGTTAAAAGACTTGGTAAGCTTCTTAAAGTGCCTGTTGGTGATGCACTTTTAGGTCGCGTTGTAAATGCACTTGGTGAGCCTATTGACGGTAAAGGTCCAATCGAAACAACAGAAACTCGTTTTGTTGAAGAGAAAGCACCTGGTATTATGGATAGAAAATCTGTTCATGAGCCATTATCAACCGGTATTAAAGCTATTGATGCACTTGTGCCAATTGGTAGAGGTCAAAGAGAACTTATTATTGGTGACAGACAAACTGGTAAAACTACAGTTGCAATCGATGCAATCATTAACCAAAAAGGTAATGGCGTTGTTTGTATCTATGTTGCTGTTGGTCAAAAAGAGTCAACTGTTGCTCAAATTGTTCGTTGTTTAGAAGAGCATGGTGCAATGGAATATACAATTATTGTATCTTCATGTGCTTCTGAAGCCGTGGCACTTCAATTTTTAGCTCCATATACTGGTGTTACTATGGGTGAATACTTCCGTGATAACGCTAGACATGGTCTGATTGTTTATGATGATTTAACTAAACATGCAGTTGCATATCGTGAAATGTCACTTATTCTTCGTCGTCCTCCGGGTCGTGAAGCATATCCTGGTGATGTTTTCTATATTCATTCTCGTCTTTTAGAGAGAGCTGCAAAAGTTTCTGATGAGTTAGGTGGTGGTTCTTTAACTGCTCTCCCAATTATTGAGACTCAAGAGGGTGATGTTGCGGCATATATCCCAACTAATGTTATCTCGATTACTGATGGTCAGATTTTCCTTGAGACTGAACTGTTTAACTCAGGTGTTCGTCCAGCGATTAATGTTGGTCTTTCAGTTTCTCGTGTTGGTGGTGCTGCTCAGATTAAAGCTACTAAGCAAGTTGCCGGTACACTAAGACTTGACCTTGCTCAGTATCGTGAACTTCAAGCATTTGCTCAGTTTGCATCTGACCTTGATGAAACATCTCGTAATCAACTAGAGCGTGGACAAAGAATGGTAGAAGTTCTAAAACAAGGACCTTTCTCTCCACTATCTGCTGAGAAGCAAGTTGCTATTATTTTTGCTGGTAATGAAGGTTTCTTGGATGATATGGACGCATCAAATGTTGTTCGTTTTGAAGCTGAAATGTATCCATTTATTGAAGCATCTTATCCTCAAATTTTCGAGAATATTAGAAGTACTTCTAAAGTAGATGATGATACTAAGGCATTGATGATCAAAGCACTTGAAGAATTCAAAGCTAGCTTTGTAGTAGCATAAGGGAATCGTTATGGCAAACTTGAAAGATATTCAAAGACAGATAAATAGTGTTTCAAACACTCAAAAGACGACTCGTGCAATGAAGCTTGTAAGTACTGCAAAGCTTCGTCGTGCTGAAGAATTAGCACGCCGTTCTCGTCTTTATGCTGCGAAAATGAATCAGGTTATTGCCGAAATAGCTGGACGCATTAAGTGTAATAAAATTGGAGGAATTGACAATCGCTGTTTTACAGAGATTGAAAATCCAAAAATGGTTGACATTGTTTTTGTTACTGCAGATAAAGGTCTTTGTGGTGGTTTTAATATTCAAACTATTAAAGCTGTTAAGGGTCTTATAAGAGAGTATAAAGAGAAAAATGTAAAAGTGCGTCTGCGCGGTGTCGGTAAAAAAGGTGTTGAATTTTTTAAATATAATGAGGTTGAACTTTTTGACTCTCTTAGTGATTTAAGTTCAAAACCTGATAAAGTTAGATCTGATGAGTTTATTCAAACTTCTATAGAAGATTATAAAGATGGTAAAATCGATGGTCTTCATGTTATATACAATGGATTTAAAAATATGATGACTCAAGAGTTACATGTTACAAAAGTACTTCCTGTAGATACAGAGCAGTTTGAGTGTGGCGAAGAGCAAAAATCAATTTTAGAAGTTGAAGCTCAAGATGAAGAGCATATGCTAGATTCACTAGTGAATAAATATGTTGGTTACAACATGTATTATGCTCTGATTGATTCAGTTGCAGCTGAACATAGTGCTAGAATGCAGGCTATGGATACAGCAACTAACAATGCTAAAGATATGGTAAAAAGTTTAAATGTTCAGTTTAATAAAGCTAGACAAGCAGCTATTACGACAGAACTAATAGAAATTATTAGTGGCGTGGAGTCGATGAAATAATGGAGAAAAATATGATTGGTAAAATAAGCCAGGTTATGGGCCCGGTTGTTGATGTTGATTTTGATGGGTATCTTCCAACGATTAATGAAGCAATTGAAGTTCAAGTAAGTTTAGAAGGCACTACAACTCGTTTAGTGTTAGAAGTTGCAGCTCACTTAGGTGATGGTCGTGTTAGAACGATTGCAATGGATATGAGTGAAGGTTTAGTTCGTGGTATGGATGCTACTGCTACCGGTTCTCCTATTAAAGTTCCAGTTGGAGAGAAGGTACTTGGTCGTATCTTTAATGTAATTGGTGAGACTATTGATGGTGGAGAAGAGATTACTGATGCACCTGTGCGTTCAATTCATAATGCACCTCCATTACTAGTTGATCAGTCAACTACTACAGAGATGTTTGAAACAGGTATTAAAGTTGTTGATCTTCTCGCTCCTTACTCAAAGGGTGGTAAAGTTGGACTTTTCGGTGGTGCCGGTGTTGGTAAAACAGTTATCATTATGGAACTTATTCACAATGTTGCGCATGGTCATGACGGTCTGTCTGTATTTGCTGGTGTTGGTGAGAGAACTCGTGAAGGTAATGACCTTTATCATGAGATGAAAGATTCAAATGTACTTGACAAAGTTGCACTCTGTTATGGTCAGATGAGTGAACCTCCAGGAGCAAGAAATCGTATTGCACTTACAGGTATTGCTATGGCTGAGTATTTTAGAGATGAAAAAGGTCTTGATGTATTGATGTTTATCGATAATATTTTCCGTTTCGCTCAATCTGGTTCAGAGATGTCTGCACTTCTTGGCCGTATCCCTTCAGCTGTTGGTTATCAACCGACTCTAGCTCGTGAAATGGGTGCATTACAAGATAGAATTACATCAACCAAAACTGGTTCAATTACTTCTGTTCAGGCTGTTTATGTACCTGCAGATGATTTAACGGATCCGGCTCCAGCTTCTGTTTTTGCTCACTTAGATGCGACAACAGTTCTTAACCGTAAGATTGCTGAAAAAGGTATCTATCCTGCAGTTGATCCACTAGATTCAACTTCAAGATTGCTTGATCCACAAATTTTAGGTGATGAGCATTATGGTGTTGCTCGTGGTGTTCAACAAACACTTCAAAAGTATAAAGACTTACAAGATATTATAGCAATTCTTGGTATGGATGAGCTTTCTGAAGATGATAAAAATGTTGTTGAGAGAGCTCGTAAAATTGAGAAATTCTTGTCTCAACCATTCTTCGTTGCAGAGGTATTTACAGGTTCTCCTGGTAAGTATGTTTCTCTAGCAGACACTATCAAAGGTTTCAAAATGATTCTTGATGGTGAATGTGATCATATGTCAGAAGGTTCATTCTATATGGTTGGTAGTATGGATGAGGCGATTGCAAAATTCGAAAAAACGAAGTAATTCATAAAGGACTGAAATGGATAAGCTAAAACTTGAAATCCTAACTCCTAATGGCGAAATCTTTAATGATGATGTTATTAGTGTAGTTCTCCCCGGTGAAGAGGGAGAATTCGGTGTTCTTGCTCATCATGCTTCTCTATCTACTTTGTTAGAAGCTGGTGTAATTGATATCGAAAAAGAAGATAAATCAGTCGAGTCTATTTTAATCAATTGGGGCGTAGTCCATGTTGATGAAGAGAAAGTTATTGTTTTGGTAGAGGGTGCTGTAGCTATCCGTGGTGATAGTGAAAGTGCAATTGCTAAGGAACTTGAAGATGCTAAGGAACTTATTAAAGATATTGCTGATTCAGGTTCTGCAATAGCTACTGTTTCTGCAAAAATAGAGACAGCTGCTCAAAAATTACTCTAAAATATGACTAACGATTTAATAGATTTTTATCTAAAAAGTCATCCGGTTACTTTGGGTGTATTGGCTCTTTTGTCGGTATATTTTATCGTTTTAAACTGGGTGTTTTTTTATCGCTACTTTTCTATAAACGGTTGGCTTTTTAAAGAAAATAAATCTTTAGAAGCGCTGTTAATGGGATCCTCAACTGTTAATGAAAACTCTTTTTTAAATAATTTTATTAAAACTAGTTCAAATATTTCTAAAGAAGTTTTAGGTCTTGGAATGTTAGCTGCTACAAAAGAGGCAACAAAAGGTCTCTCGCTTCTTTCTATTTTTGCATCAACCACACCTTTTATAGGACTTTTTGGTACGGTAGTATCTATTTTGGATACATTTACCCATATTGGTAAAAGTAGTGGAAGTATGTCTATCATATCTAGTGGTGTTTCTGATGCTTTAGTGGCGACTGCTGCTGGTATATTTGTAGCAATTTTTGCATATACATATCACCAAATTCTAAAAAGAAAATCATTTGAGTTAATTAGTTTTATGCAGATGCAAAGTGATGCTATTTTAGCAAGAAGAGTTTAGTTAATGCTCTATGACTGGGATGATAAACCTGAGTTAAATATTACTCCTCTTGTGGATGTTATGCTAGTTTTACTAGCTATTTTGATGGTTATTGCTCCAAATATTGTCTTTGAGGAGAGTATTAAACTTCCTCAAGGCTCAACTTCACAACAACTCTCTAAAATTCCTCCTGTACATATTACAGTTGATAGAGAAATGAATGTTAAAATAAACAAAGACAATTATTCACTTCATGAATTCATGGATAATTTTTTTCTTTATTCTAAAAAATTAGATCTTAAAGCTACTGTACTTATCAGTGCAGATAAATCTTTGGATTATGGTGTTGTTATGTCGGTATTAGCCGCAGTAAAACAAGCAGGTTTTAGTGAGGTATCACTAGCAACAAATGGTTAGAAATAGCTCCTATTTTTACATAAGTGGTTTAATCTCTTTATCACTTTTTGTGTTTTTCCTAGTACTTTTTTTTTATATGATGTTTTCATCAAATGGAGTTAAATCATATGCTCTTAAAAAAGACAACTACATATCAGTATCAATTAATATGTCTAATCTAAACACTAAAAGCTATAAAAAAAATATTTCAAAAAAAAAGAATGAAAATGTTGTTACAACACCTAAAGAGGTAAATATTGATAATCTTTTTAGTGATGTATGGACAAAAAAAATAGATAAAAAAACGATTAAAAAAAAGAAAAGTGATATTAGACAACTCCATGAGATAGAAAAAAAAGTTAAAACTATCCAAAATAACGATCTAAGTGAAATTTCTGATAAAATTAATAAAATCCAAGCTAGCACTCAAAGTGATGAAAATATTCCTTCATCTACATCTAATGAAGTTAATGAATATTTTGCTAAAATTCAAGCCTTAGTTTATAACTCTTTTAAACCACCACAAAACTCACAAGGACATAGTGTAAAAGCTGTTATAGAGCTTAGTGCTATAGGTAAAGTTATGGATTTTAGGATTTTAAATTATTCAGTAAATAGTAGTTTAAATGATGAGTGTGACAAAATAAAAGCTAGATTGATGGGTGTAATATTTCCAATGAATCCACAAAACAGATCTAGTTATCATACAATTATATTAATATCAGAGGAGTAGTTTTTGAAAATATTTTTTTTAAGTTTAATTCTTTTTACTTTATCGTTCGCTAATGATGCAACGATTGAGGTTATAAAAAAAGTTGATTCATTGCCAACCATTGCAGTGGAGGATTCATCGATAAGTTATGATGATACATTTAGGTTAAAGTTTTTTAAAACAGTTATAGCTGATTTAAATGTTATTTCACTTTTTAATGTAGATAGACACCAGCGTATAACACACTTTAATGATAGTAGCGTAGTAGTACAAAACAAAGATATGAATTATGTTTTAAGATATAAACTATTTGAAGATGATAGTGGTGCTTTGAATGTTGAGACTAAACTTATAAGCAGTGAAAAAGATGTTTTAATAAAAAACTATAAGATTAATAATAAAAATGTTTATATGTTTGTTTCACATGCCATAGCGTATGATATTAATGAATTTATGGGTTCTCCATCAGTTGAATGGATGAAAAGAAAAGTAATATTTAGCAGAGTTGTTAGCCCAAAAAAGAGTGAAATTGTAATAGCTGATTATACTTTATCTTATCAACACATTGTTATAAAAGGTGGATTTAATATATTTCCTAAATGGGCAAATAAAGAGCAGAATCAGTTTTACTATACATCGTTAGACGCTAAAAAACCAACACTTAAGCATGTAGATATAAGAACAGCAAAGAGTAGAAATGTCTTATCTTCTGATGGCATGATGATCTGTTCTGATGTAAGTGACGACTCTAAAAAACTACTTTTAACAATGGCTCCCAAAGGGCAACCGGATATTTATCTTTATGGAGTTGATTCAAAAAGATATAAGAGAGTAACAAAGCTCAGTGGTATTGATGTAAGTGGTCAGTTTATGAATGACAATACTATAGTTTTTGTCTCAGGCAGATTGGGATATCCTAATATTTTCTCTAAAAAAATTGGAAGTAATAGTGTAGAGCAGATGGTTTATTATGGTAAAAGCAATGCAGCATGTAGTGCTAGGGGTGAATATATAGTTTATAAAGCTAGAGAGACTTCGAATGCATTTTCAAAAAATACATTTAATTTACACCTTATCTCTACAAAAACAGACTTTATTAGAAGACTTACAGCAACAGGTATAAATGAATTTCCAAGATTTTCAAAAGATGGAGATGCTATACTTTTTATAAAAAATTATAAAGCTCAAAGTTCTTTGGGTATTATAAGACTTAATCATAACAAAAATTATCTTTTTCCACTTAAATATGGAAAAATACAATCTATGGATTGGTAGAAATAGTTTATTAATTGTTTTTTTGGTACAATGACACATCTTTAAAATCAAGGCATTTAAATATGAAAAGTATTATACTCTCTAGTGCAGTAGTCGCACTTTTAGTTTTTAGTGGATGTAGCTCTAAAGAGCCAATAGTAGATGAGGCAACTAGTCAGACTTCAAGTCAAGAAGCTCAAGAAGTAGCAGCTCCTGTAACGGAAACTGTTTCAACAGAGGATTCGTCAGTTCTTAGTGAAGATAGTGCATCTACTTCAGATACAAATGAGATGAATATGGCAGCTATTGAAAAAGAGTTGTCAACAGTTTATTTTGATTTTGATAAATTTAATATTCGTGCAGATATGAAAGATAAAGTATCAAATGATGCTCAAATAGCAAATGGTTCTGCAAGCAGTTTTATGGTAAAACTTGAAGGTAATTGTGATGAGTGGGGTAGTGATGAGTATAACTTTGCACTTGGATTAAAAAGAGCTTCGGCAGTTAAAAAATCATTAGTAGCAGAGGGTGTTGATACTACTCGTATTACTATGGTTAGTTATGGTGAGAGTAACCCTACATGTAGTGATAAAACTAAAGATTGTTGGTCTCAAAATCGTCGTGTAGACTTTAAACTTCTTCCATAATCAATGAATCGCAGTTTTTTAGTTACTTTTCTTGTAGCTTTTCTGCCATTTAATCTAATCGGTGCTGAACCATCTGCGTTTGGTGCCGGTAATTTAAACAGTTCTAAACCTTATGGCTTAACTTCAAGTGAAGAGGTCGTCTTGCAAAATAAAAAAAATCTTCAAAAAGTTGTTGCAAATAGTAATGATCAAGCAGATAGAGTTGACTCTATTAGAGAAAGAATTGATGGATTACAGACTATTATAGAGGGTTTAAGTAGAAAATCACAAGAAAATAAAATTAATCTTCAAAAATTAGATGAAAAAAATACTCAAGAACTAGATAATTCAAATGAGTATGAAAAAAGAGTTAGTGAAGTAACTCAAAGTAACACTCAAATATCTCAAGTTAATTCTCAAAATATTGAAGATATTAAATTAGTAATCTCTGAGTTATCACTTCTAGTTGATAATATTCAAAAAACATATGTAACAAAAGATGAGTACAATAGTTTAGTGAAAGATCTTAATAAGTTTAAGGATTTGGTAGCAAAAGAGCTTAAAAAGAGTTCTTCGCCTAAAAAATCTGGACTTAAAGCTAAGTCTAATGCTCAAATAGCTAAAGAGGCTCGTTCTTATTATGATAAAAAATATTATACTAAGTCTATAGAGCGATATAGTTATCTGATTGAAAAAAACTATAAACCGGCTAATGCCCACTATATGATAGGCGAGATGAAATATAGAAGAAAAAATTATGCAGAGGCAATAGCATATTACAAAAAGAGTGCATCTCTCTATTCTAAGGCAAAATATATGCCCATCTTAATGCTTCACACTGCAAGAGCAATGGAATTAACAGGTGATAAAAAGAATGCTAAATCTTTTTATAATGGTGTAATAGTAAAATATCCAAACTCTTCACAGGCAAAAGATGTAAAAAAATATCTTAATTCAATGAAGTGATAAAGATATTTTGGATTTTTATGATAAAATCCGGAGCAAAATTCTAGGAATAAATTTTCTTTAGAAAAAAATAAAAATAAGGTTTAAAAAATGGCAATAGAAGCAAATCAAATAGTATCAATCGAGTATGAAGTTCGTGATGGTGAGAATGTAGTAGATAGTAATGTTGGTGGAGCACCTTTAGTTTTTATGTTTGGTAAAGGTCAGATAATTCCTGGTTTAGAAAAAGGAATTGTAGATATGGCTATAGGTGAGAAAGGTGAAGTCCTTGTAAAATCAGAAGATGCTTATGGTGAGTTAAATCCAGATGCAAAACAAGAAGTTCCAAAAGATCAATTTGCAGGAATTGATTTAGAAATAGGAATGACACTTTATGGTCAAGGTGAAGATGGTAGTACTGTTCAAGTAATCGTTAAAGAGATTGGTGAAGAGAATATAATTATTGATTTTAATCATCCTTTAGCCGGTAAAGATTTAATGTTCAGCGTAACTATCAATAATGTAAGAGATGCTTCTGCTGAGGAAGCTATGACAGGAATACCTGCTGAAAATGTACAAGAAGAGTCTTGTGGCACTGGTGGTGGGTGTGGATGCAACTAGTTTTATAACTGCGTCAGATGCTTCAAAAGAGGCATTTAAAACAGCAACTCTTTTAAAAACATTAACTGTTAGTTCTCTTATTACAGGGGAGGTTGGTGTTGGTAAAAAGAGCCTTGCTAAATATATACTTCCAGATGCACCTATTGTAGATGCATCTGATTTTTATGAACTTTTAACTACTCTTGAGAGTTCAAGAGAAATTATAATTATAAATCTTGAAAATTCTCCAAATATTAAGAGAGTTGTTGATATAGCTAAAGAGCATAGTGTCAGAATTGTTGCAACAGCAAAAAGTTTATTTGTTGATGAAAATGTTGATGAATTTTTTAGTGTTAAATTTGATATACCACCACTCTCTTCAAGACTAAAAGATGTTGATTTTTTAGTTGAAGAGTTTATAAAAGAGGCATCTGTACTTTTTGGTAGTGATGAAAAGTTTAATATTGAAAATTTCAAACCTGATTTAAGTCAGAATTCCAACTCTTTAAGACGGCAGGTGATGATAAATTACCTTTTACAAGATATTAAAGATATAGAGTTGATGGGAATTGTTCAAAATTATTTAAGTGATAAACTTGGTTCAAATAGTGACTACAAAAAGTTTCTGTATCTATATGAAGTACCATTAATAAGAGCAGGACTTTACAAATTTAAGTCTCAACTACAGTTATCAGATAGATTGGGTCTAAACAGAAATACACTTAGAAAAAAAATAGCTGATAATAAACAATATTTATAGGGAGAAAAAAATGTCAAAAAAAATAGCGATGATCTTTTCAGGTCAAGGTTCTCAAGCAGTAGGAATGGGCAGAGACTTTTATGAAGCTAGCGAAGTAGCAAGAGAGATGTTTCTTAAAGCTGGTGAGAGAATTGGTGTTGATTTCAAAGAATTAATCTTTGAAGAGAATGAGAAATTAGGTCAAACTGCTTTCACTCAACCTGCAATTTTATTAGTACAAATGGTAGCTTATAAGCTTTTTAAAGATGCTTGTCCAGATCTCAAAGCAGAACTATTTTTAGGTCACTCACTTGGTGAGTTTTCTGCATTGTGTGCAAGTGGTGCTATTGATTATATTGATGCAGTTGAACTTGTTCATAAGCGTGGGTCATTTATGCAGTCGGCATGTGAAGAAATAGAAGCAGGAATGATGGCTATTGTTGGTCTTGATGATGAGTCTGTAGAAAAAATTTGTACCCAAGCTCAATCAGAAGGTAAAAAAGTTTGGCCTGCAAACTATAATCAAGATGGTCAGTTAGTTGTAGCTGGAATGAAAAGTGATTTAGTTTCATTAGAGCAATCATTTAAAGATGCCGGTGCCAAAAGAGCTTTGCTTTTAAATATGTCAGTTGCATCTCACTGTGAGATACTGGCTCCGGCACAAGAGCCTTTAGTAGAGTTAATGTTCTCTATGGTTAAGGATGAGTTTGAAGCTCCTATCATATCTAATGTTACGACAAAACCTTACAATACAAAAGATAAGGCAGTAGCACTTTTAAAAGATCAGTTAGTTAAACCTGTAAAATATAAACAATCTATCTTAGCAATAGCTGGTGATGTTGATATAGCTATTGAGTTTGGTAATGGAGTAGTTTTAAAAGGTCTTAATCGTAGAATTGCAAAAGATTTAAAAACATTAAATATATCAGATATGGCATCTTTAGCAAAAGTTCAAGAGGAAGTTTGCAGTTAAGATGAGAGTAACACTGGTTCAAAGTTCACCAAAATTAAATCGTTCTAATTTGCTTGATATTATTGAAACTGTAAGCAGATATAAAGATAGTAGTGATTTGATTGTATTTCCGGAACTCTCTTTGAACGGTTATCTGCTTCAAGATAAACTCTATGAAGATGCTTGGGGATTAGATGAACTAAATGAGTTAAAAGAGCTTAGTTGTCATGTGGATATTGTTGTAGGTGCAGCAATTAAAGATTCTAAAGTATTTAGAAATGCAGCTCTCTATTTTTCACAAGGTAAATTGCTTAGTCAACATAACAAAGTGCATCTACCAAATTATGGTATGTTTGAAGAGGCTCGTTACTTTTGTGCCGGTAGTGTGTTTGAAGGTTTTGATACTCGTCATGGAAAGATTTCTATGCTTGTTTGTGAAGATTTATGGCATGCTGGAGTGCATCATCAGCTTTTTGATGAAAATCCTGATTATATTATTGCGCTTGTTGCTTCTCCAGCTCGTGGTTTTGATGATGATGGCTTATTGATAGAAGAGCAGTGGCATGCACTTCTAAAATCAGTTGCTCTGCATTGTGATGCTAAGGTTGTTTTTGTAAATCGTGTAGGTTTTGAGGATGGTCTTGGTTTTTGGGGTGGAAGTTGTATAGTTGATAAAAATGCAAAGATTTTAGAGAAACTGCCACATTATGAAACTCTAGTAAAAACATTTGAAATATAGAAGAGGGAAGTATTAAAATGAAAATAGCGATTATGGGTGCAATGCCTGAAGAGATAGCACCAATTTTAGAAAAAATAGGTGAGTATAAAACTACTGAATATGCAAATAATAGATATTATGAAGTAACTTATAAAGGTGTCCAATTAGTTATAGCATATTCAAAAATAGGTAAGGTGTTTTCAACTTTGACGGCTACAACTTTGATTGAGCATTTTGACTGTGATAAACTACTTTTTTCAGGGGTTGCCGGGGCTATCTCACCTACTCTTAAAGTTGGTGATCTGATTATTGCTACAAAATTATCTCAACATGATTTAGATATTACAGCTTTCGGTCATCCTTTTGGTTTTGTTCCAGAGGGTGCAATCTTTGTAGAATCAGATAAAGATTTAATCACTCTTGGCAAAGAAGTAGCAAAAGAGATGGGTAAAACAGTTCAAGAGGGAACTGTTGCAACTGGAGATCAATTTGTAGCAAATGAAGAGAGAAAAAACTGGATAGGTGATACATTTGGAGCTGATGCTTTAGAGATGGAGGGTGCTAGTGTTGCTGTTGTTTGTGATGCTTTAAATATACCATTTTTTATTCTTCGTGCCATAAGTGATGCTGCTGATATGGATGCCAGTTTTAGTTTTGATGAGTTTTTAGAGACAAGCGCAGTAGAGAGTGCAGAGTTTGTTATAAAAATGGTTGATAGATTAATTGAAAAATAATGTCTATTAAAATTTCAAAAAAAATAATGTCTAAACTTGGCAAAACAAATGCCGAGTTTGGACTTATAGAAGAGGGCGATAAGATTTTAGTCGGTCTTAGTGGTGGTAAAGATTCTCTTACTATGATTCATGCGATGAAAGAACAACAACGCCGTGCTCCCTTTAAATTTGAGTTTATTGCTGTAACTATAGGTTATGGGATGGGTGAAAATTTTGATAACCTTGTTGAGCATTGTAAGAAACAGGATATTCTTCATATTATACATGAGACACAGACTTATGAGATAGCAAAAGAAAAAATCAGAAAAAATTCATCATTTTGTAGCTTTTTTTCCCGTATGAGAAGAGGGTTTCTTTATAGTGTGGCACAAGAACATGGGTGCAATAAAGTTGCACTTGGTCATCATATGGATGATGCAGCTGAGAGTTTTTTTATGAACTTTATTTATAATGGTCAGATGAGAAGTTTGGCTCCAAAATATAGAGCAGAAAATGGACTTATAGTTATTCGTCCTCTGATTCAGATGAGAGAGAGACAGCTTCGTGCATTTGTAGAAGATAATGGAATCAGCGCAATTGGTGATGAAGCTTGTCCTGCTATGAGGTTTGATGTTAAAATGCCTCATGCTAGAGCAAATACTAAAGAGATGTTAGCAAAGATGGAAAAAGAGTTTCCATCACTTTTTACCTCTCTTAATGCAGCATTTAAAAATATATCCGAAGATACTTTTTTTGATAAGGAGAAGTTTAAGGGAACCTCTAAAAACCCTTACATCCTCAGAGTCTAAAAGAGGGGTGAGATTATACAGAACTTTTTTTGAGTCATAGCCTTAGCTACGACGATGAAAAATGCTGTGTAAGATTGCCCCTCTTTTAGGCTCCCTACGGGCAACATCGCAGATTAGCTATTGCGTCGTTAAAAGTATTTGAAGCTACTAGTAGCTCCTGCATACTTTCGCCTAGCACTAGCTAATCTGCTATGTTGCTGAGGAAATAAGGGTTTTTAGAGGTTCCCTTAATATTTAGATATTAAGTTCTCTTCATCTTTGGCTATTTGAGATTTTTTATTGTGAAGAGTCTCTTCTTTTAAAGTTTTTAAAAAATATATGATATTTTCTTGGTAGGAGATAGTATCTTTGTCATGAGATATTGATAGTAGAGGTTTTAGCGAATCAATATCTATTTTTTTGGCATATCTAGGTATTATTTTTAACTCTTTTTGTATATTTGACACAAGGGTATCTATATTTAAACCATTGTTTTCTTTTACTTTTTCAACAAGTTCTTTAGTTGAAAGCATTAATAGATTTGCTCTATCTTCATCATTATCATATGTTTTCATGCCAATTTCTTTGATAATAATATAGTTTTCAACTTTAATATCTTCATTAGCTGCTATAATAAGTGCAAAAATTTTAGCACGAAACTCAAGAGAGCCGTGGTGGTGAACAAATAGTTCACGAAATGCATTGAAAAAATGGTGTTTAATTCTAAAACTAAGCTTCATATATACCTCTAAAATTAATTATTTACTAATACTTATATGCTATTATACATTTTTGAATTTAAAATATAGTTTTATAGGTGTAAAAAAATGTTAAATGAAGATGATTATACTCGGTTAAAGAAAAGTTTCATCGAATCTCAGAGACTTTTTGATAAATTAAATCGTGTTGCATCCCAAGTTAGTGAACTTGATTATGATGAGAGTGGCTTATATCTTGATGATGAAGAGATGTATAAGAAACATTGGTTAAAACTAAGTTCAAAGGTTGCAGATGCTTTAAGTAATTCATTGAGTGGATATAAAATAGAACTTTTAAATAATGATAATTTAGAGATAAGAAAACTTTCATTTAATTTAAGCAAAGAAAATGATACAAGTAAGATAGATGTAGATTATAGTGAAGATGGTGCTATAAGTATCATACAAGTAAGTTAAGGAGAAAATTGTGGGTAGAGCGTTCGAGTATAGAAAAGCATCAAAGTTAAAAAGATGGGGAGCAATGTCAAAGCTGTTTCCTAAACTAGGTAAAATAATTACAATGGCAGCGAAAGAGGGTAGTAGCGATCCAGATATGAATTCTAAGCTTCGTACAGCTATCTTAAATGCAAAAGCTGAAAATATGTCAAAAGACAATATTGAGGCAGCCATAAAAAGAGCAAGTGCTAAAGACACAGCAAGTATGTTAGAAGTAAATTTTGAGGGTAAAGCTCCACATGGTGTTCTACTATTTATAGAGTGTATGACTGATAATAATACTAGAACAGTTGCAAATGTTAAAAATATTTTGACTAAACATGGAGGAGAGATGCTTACAAATGGTTCTTTAGAGTTTATGTTTGATAGAAAAGCACTTATAGAATTTTCTCTAAAAGATGGTATGGATATTGAAGAGTTAGAGTTAGAATTGATTGATTCAGGGCTTGAAGAGATTGAAGTAGAAGATAGTGTAGTTTTAGTAACTGGAGACTATAAAAGTTTTGGAACTCTGACTTCTGCTTTAGAAGATATGGATGTAGAAATTACTAAAGCAAACTTAGAAAGAATGGCAAACTCTCCTGTTACTATTACAGAGCAGCAACAAGCAGAGATTGATAAGATTTTAGAGAAACTTGAAGATGATGAGGATGTGCAAAAAGTTTTTACTAACTTAGCATAAGCTTATATATTCTTGGCATGTGGAAATAGATGAAGTTTGTAGATAAATATTACTCCCAAACATTAGAGATAAAGCAGTCTAAATTTATAGCTCATGCAGTTGCATATAGTATCTATGATAAAACACTTAAAGAGTTAAAAGAGACTCATCCAAAAGCCAGACATTTTATTGTGGCATATAGGTATCTAAATGAGTTTAATCAAATTGTAGAACACTCTAGTGATGATGGAGAACCAAAAGGAACTTCCGGTAAGCCGACACTGATGGTACTTCAAGGTAGAGATATAATAAATAGTGCTATTATTACTGTTAGATATTTTGGTGGTACTAAACTTGGTACTGGTGGTCTTGTCCGTGCTTATAGTGATGCTGCAAATTTAGTTTTTCAATCAGCTGTTTTAAAAGAGTATAAGCAAGAATTTTTTAAAACTATTATTTTTAATTATACTAATCTTAGAAGAGTAGAGTATGAATGTTTGGCATGTGGAGTTGAAATTATCGAAAAAGTTTTTAATGACAAAACTCAATATAGACTAAAATCAGATGAAAACAGTATGAAAAAGTTTTTGTCTAAAATTGACAGAATGGTAAATGTGATAGAGTAGATATAAAATATCTACCTACCGTGAACAGCATTCCCCATATCCCACATAGGTAAGAAAATACCAAGTGCTAGTAAGATAACCATAGAAGCGATTATAAGAAGCATAATAGGTTCAATAGCTTCAGAAAGACCATCGATAATTGCATCAAATCTCATCTTATAATAATCAGCTACTTTACTTACCATTGCGTCTAATGCACCACTATCTTCACCGGCACTAATCATCTGAATAATCATGTTCTCAAAGAGTTCGGTCTCTTTAAGACCTTGGTTTAAAGTTCCACCTTTTTCAACAGTTGCTCTAACTGTCATAAGTTTTTCTTTTAAAGGTAGTGAATCTATCATAGAAGTAGAAGTTTCAAGTGCTTCAGCAATAGGAATACCGGCACGGACAAGTTCAGAAAAGACAAGTGTAAAACGACTGAGAGTTGCAAATTTAATTAAGTTTTTAATTAGATAAACTTTTAATAAAAATTTATGCCATCCATATCTGAATTTTTGAGAATTATTAACAAAATATTTAAATACAACTACAAATATAAATATTCCGGCTAATACATAGGGACCATAGTTATTAAATAGATGCTCTAAAGTTAATAAGATTTGTGTAGGCAGAGGTAGTTCAGCACCTAACTCTTCAAAAATAGATTTAAACTGAGGTACAACATAGGAGATTAAAATTGTAAAAGCGATTGCCATAGCAATCATAACATTTCTTGGATATGCCATTGCTTTTTTAAATTTAATAACATTAGCACGAATCTCTTCAAGCATATTTGCCAACGAGTATAGTGATTCATCTAAATTACCAGTTTTTTCACCTAATTGAACCATAGCAATAGTTAAGTTGCCAAGTTCAAAACGAAAATTTTCCATAGAAGCAGATAGTGCATGACCAGAATTTATATCATCAGCTAGCTTAGAAAAAACAAAATTAAGATTTTCATCTTCTGTCGAATTTGCTATTTCATTGAGTGAATCATAGATCGATATACCAGCGTTTGTCATAACTGCTAATTGTCTGATTGCTGCAATTAAGGCATCTGGTTTAATCTTTCTTTTTTTGATATTTTGCATCAGATTTGTTTTAAATCTTTTTATTTTTGCATCAAGAGGCTCCTCAGCTTCAACAACCTTAATAATTATTCCAGAAAATTTTAACTTTGCATAATTATTTGCTTCTTTTCTATCATTAGCATAGAGTGGAAACTGCTCTTTCTTACCTTTGGTTAATACTGTTGCTAGAAAATAAATCATTTTGCTACCCTTAATATCTCTTCAATACTAGTTACACCATCTAAAGCTTTATCTATCCCATTTTTAAAAATTGGAACAAAACCATCTTGAAGTGCTTGTTCTAGCATCGCATCTTTTGATGCACCCTTTGCGATAAGAGATGATAAATCTTCAGTTATTGTTAAAACTTCACATATCATTTCTCGACCCATATATCCTGTGTCATTACACTCTTTACAACCTTTACCTTTATAAAACTTTGCTCCTTCTGGAATTAAACCTTTTAACTCTTCTAAAGCAGAAGCCGGAACTTGTTCCTCTGTTTTACAACTAGGACAAATTTTTCTAACCAGTCGTTGAGCCTGTATTCCTACTAATGCACCACTAATCAGATAGTTTTCTATCCCCATATCAACCATACGAGGAATAGCACTTATGGAGTCATTTGTATGTAGAGTAGATATAACCAAGTGTCCTGTAAGAGCTGCTTTGATCGCAATTTCGAGTGTCTCTTGGTCACGAATCTCCCCAATCATAATTTTATCTGGA
>JAYELK010000127.1:0-9368 GCA_034717415.1 Campylobacterota bacterium
TCTTCTAAGATTTCGTTTTTTTTCATTCCTCTTCTCCTTATAATGTGATAAAGTAATTACATTTTACAAGTTTACGGCTTAATAGAAGTTTTAAATAATAGTTTTTTTTATAAGTGTATCTAAAGTACACACATTCCTATTTTAGGGAGTTGTAAGAGAATTTGAAGTTATTTTAGTTATAAGTTTAAGTGAATTTTATATAGAAAGGATCACAAAACTAGAAACGAATATCTTGAGCAGTCTCAACAGGATCCATTCCCATTGCTGTAAGCGTTGAACTATCTGTTAACTTTATCGGTTCTCCACCATCTCCAAAAAAAGCATTTGAACCACTATAATCATAATCCAGATAAGTATATCTAACTTGCATAGAAAAAATATTATCTACAATTGGTTGAGTCCAGTAGGCTTCATAGGCACTACCACGAACTGCCATTTTAGAGCCTATCATAGTGTCCTCCCCATAAGTAAAAGGACTCCAATATTTAGAACCATAGTTATACTCTAAACCAAATCTACCACCGGTAAGATTTGGCATCTGAGTACCAACCCAGTATGATGTACCACTCTCTTTATCAGCAGAGCCAAGCATTCTTTGATTATCTTGGGGTCTGGTTTGTGACCAAGCAAATGAAGCAAAAACAATTGTTTCATCTAAAAAATCATTTATTTCATCGCCAATGCCATCTATTTTAGCAGATATTACTGCTCCGTCCATTTCTCCATAAGTAGTCATTACGGGAGCCGCAGGTGTCCCACCATTTTGATTACTCATATCATTACCGACTACATTAAAAGCACGATAGTAATTTGTCATTAAAGAGTATTGACCATCATCATAAGGTTTATAAATGATGCCGACAAGATCCATATTATCTAAAGCATCTCCACCATCTTTTATATAGTCTATACCAGTTTGATCAAATCTGGCAGTAGCATTTGTAAGTCCACGACCAAGACATAGTTTAAAATAACTTCCAGAGATATATTTATCCAACTTTATACTTGTGGATGCTCCATCAAACTCCATATTTATTACATGCCCCATAGGGGATTTTGCTTTGTCATCATCTCTTAAGTTGATAAGATAGCCATTTGTTGATGGACGACGACCAATACTGAAAGTTAAGGGAAATCCACCAACTGTTGGATACCAAAACCAGTAAGCTTCTCTAACTTTTAGAGTATCATCAGTTAAATTTTCGTTAATAATCCAGTCAAACGAATCATAACCAAGCCCACGCTGTCCATTGTTTGCACCAAAAGCTTTATTAAAAGAGAGTTGAGCCTTAAACATCATTGTATTAACTGGAGCATAACCCATGCCTAACCATAAACGGTTGGAGTATAGAGCATCGTTACTATATTTCTTTCCGTTTACAGTTTTATATTGTAAATTGTCATAAGCAGTTCTAAAGTCAATATCCCATTTAATATTGTCTTTGTTGGCAAGTTTGTTTACTGCTGAAATCTTTTTTGTCTGTTTAGCTTGAGCCTTTTCAAGTTTAGCAATCTTTGCTTCTAACTCAGAGAGTCTATCGCTATCTGTAGATGCAAATGCAGTCGTACTTAAAAAAGCTATTGCAGATAGTGTGATAATCCTTTTCATTTTATTTCCCCTTTTTTTTGAACTATTACCATTTTATCAGAAAAAGGACTAAAGTTGATAAAAATGTGATATATAATAGTTTTTTATGTTACAAAAGTAAGCAAATATAGCTTTTTTTTATAATTAAAAGATAGTTGTAGATACTATAATTGTTGATTGTAAGGTTGTTTTTAAGAGATTTATGGGAGTTTTATAGATTTTGTATTTATGCAAAATCTATGCCAGAAAGGCATAGATTAAAAAGATATTTTAGTATCTGTAACTAATAGCAAATCTTAAATCACTTGCTGTCATATCTACTTTTTGTGATTCAATCCATCCTGCACACTTAACATTTGGAGTGTAGTCATGTTGAGCATACGTATATCTGATTTGAGAAGGAAGATATTTAACACCAAAAAGGTCAAAGTTCCAGTAAGCTTCATAAGCATTACCTCTAACTGCTATTTTTGAGCCGATTGCTGTATCTTCTGCCCATGTCATTGGTGTCCAGCGTTTTGAACCGTGGTTATACTCTATACCAAACTTACCGGCTTCTGTAAATCCATCAGGAAAAACTGCACCAATCCAGTAAGAATCACCAACACTAGTAGTTGTTCTGTTAAAAATAGAGTAATCTTCTTTTGGATCATAGTATGTCATCGCATAAGATGCAAAAACAATAGTGTTTTCAAGAAATTCATTATCTTCGCTTAGTCCATCTATTTTCACAGAGATAGCACCCAAATCAGCTGTACCTGCAGCTTTTTTAACGCCATCAGTATCTAAGTTTTTACCTTTTGTATTAAAGATATGCGCCCATTGGTACATCACTTGAACTTGACCATTGTTAAAGCCATCGCCTAGAAATACAAAGAAATCTACATCATCGTCATCATCACCAGTTTCTGCATAAGGGCTAAATGGACTGCTATCTGTACCTGTACCAACGCCATAAAGATTTTCTATTATGCCTGTATGCGCTCTACCATATACAAATTTAGAATATGCACCTTCAATAAAACGATCCCAGTTAAGCTGAAGCATCATTGCATTTACTTCCATATTTGTAATATGTGCCAGAGGAGAACCTGGTAAATCTTCATTTTCTCTATAGTTAGCTAAACATCCGTTGCTTGACGGTCTTCTACCAATACTAAGTGTCCATGGCTGATCACCAAACTCGTCTGCGTATGCAAAGTAGGCTTCCTTAACTCTCATAACAGTGTCGCTTGCCTTAGATGATCCAGACCAGTCTTTAAGTCCAGTAGAAGTGGTAGGAGCAGTGCTTGTTCCATCACCAGTATAGTTAAGATGTCCACCCCACATAGAGTAGATAGCTAATTTACCATAAAATACAAGACCATTCATAGGTGCAGCTTTCATATTTAAAAACAATTTACTTGTTAAAAGTGAATCATTACTAGCTGTTTCTCCAGAATCATTATCTTTGTAGTTAAGAACTTCAACTGCATTTCTAAAGTCAACACTAAATTTTATATTGTCATAAGCATCATGTGCTTTAACTTTATTTAGTGTTTTTTTTGTTCTCTTTTGATCTTTTTGAAGTTTTTTAACCTCTTTACTCAAAGAGTCTATTTGTGCTTGCATATCTGCATTTGCTAAAAGCGAAGTGCTTAGTAGAGCTGCTGCTGCAAGTGATACTATTTTTTTCATTTCATTCCCCTGTCGTTTAATTTCGGAATTTTATCATAAAATAGTTTAGATAATTATAAATAGCTTTTTGTTTTATAAATAAATCTTATTTATTAGAAGTTGCACAGAGACTCTGTTGTTAAACTCATTTCTTGCAATTGTATAGGAACATGTTATTTTTTTATTGCTTGGCATCTCAAAAACTGTTCTAAATGCTATAAGTTCTAAAGTGTTTATGGCATGTGGAAATTGTCTAATCTCTATTTTTGAATGTGATTTGTCCTTTCCCATAAGTTTTATACTTACAACTTCTGCCTCTTTGAAAAGAAAGGTTGGTTGTGTATTTGCTTCTCCATAAGGCTCAAAACTCTCTAGCAGATTTAGTAGTTCAAAGTCTATATCACTGCTTGATAAAACTCCTGTTAGTTGCTCTTTTGCTATAAAGTCATCAGGGTTTAGTTTAGAGGCAGTTTTGTTTATCGCAACTCTAAAAGCATCTATATTTTCTTCATCTAGTCCAAGTCCAGCTGCCATTTTATGCCCACCAAACTTAGTTAAAAAAGATTTATTGGCTTCTATTAGTTCGTAAATATTGACATCGCCTATACTTCTGGCACTACCTTTGGCGACACCATCTTTTATGCTTAAAACTATAGCAGGTCTTTCAAACTTATCTACGAGTCTTGCAGCAACTATTCCCACAACGCCTTCATGCCAAGCATCACCGGCTACTACTATAACACTATCCTTTTCACATGCTTCTGCAGATGTCAAGGCCTCTTTTGTAGTATCTGCTTCTGTCTCTTTTCTAAGTTCGTTTAGTTCATTTAACTTCTCGAACTGATTATAAGCCGTGTTTATATCTTTTGCTGTAAAAAATTCCAAGGCTATGGAGGCATCTTCAAGTCGTCCGGCAGAGTTTATACGAGGTGCAATTTGAAATGCTATATCTTGGGAGGTTATAGAAGATTTGTTTAAAAAGTCTCTTATAATTATAGAAGTGGGACGATTTGAGTTCATAAGAACTTTTAAACCCTCTTTAACAAGTGTTCGATTTATATCTATAAGGGGCATAATATCAGCGATAATTGCAATAGCCAAGATGTCTAAAAACTGTTTCATATCTATGTTGAGGTTTAACTCTTTTTTAACAAGAGCTAGGAGTAGCCACGCAACTTGAGCTCCACATATCTCTTTAAAAGGGTATTGGCATGTGGAAAGCTTGGGATCTACAATGCTAAAAGCTTTCGGTAAAATCTCTGAGGGAGTATGATGATCCGTAATGATAAGTTCAATACCTCTCTCTTTACAGATTTTTGCAGCTTCATGAGCAGATATACCATTATCAACAGTTATAATCAGATCTGCATCTACTCTCTCTAAAACAGAGGGACTAACTCCATATCCATCTCTAAAACGATTTGGAATTATTGTTTCAAGAGGATAAGGAATCTGTCTAAAAAAATCAACCATAATAGCAGTAGAACTTACTCCATCAACATCATAATCCCCAACTAAGGTAATTTTCTCATCATTTTTTATGGCATGTGCAATTTTTTTAGCAGATTTTTTTCCATCATGAAGCAGGGTAGGGTTTGGGATTTGAGAGAGTTTTTTGTCTTGGGTGTCAAATCTTTGAGATAACAACTCAAAAAGAGCTGATTTATCTAGGATAGGCAGGTTATTCAGCACTTGATGATGCTTGAACAAATGCCAACATAGAAGGGTTTGGAGTTTGAAGTCTTGAGGTGAATTCTGGATGAAATTGAACACCTAAGAACCAAGGGTGTCCCTCTATCTCAACTGTCTCAATTAAGCCGTTTGATTCACCGGTAACTATCATGCCGGCTTTTTCTAACTGCTCTCTATATGCAGGATTTACCTCATATCTATGGCGATGTCTTTCATGAATTGTTTTTTCACCATTGTAAGATTTTCTTAAAATAGAACCCTCTTTGGTGTCACAAGGATATTCACCAAGTCTTAGAGTTCCTCCCATTGGTGATTTGTGAGTGCGAAGTTGTCTGTCTCCACTTTGGTCTAAAAAGTTATCAATAAGGTAAACCATAGGATAAGGAGTATTTTCATCAAACTCAATAGAGTTTGCACCCTCTAAGCCAAGTACATTTCTGGCATATTCAACAAGTGTAAGTTGCATGCCAAGACAGATACCGAGATATGGAACTCTGTTTACACGAGCATACTCTATGGCTTGAATCTTACCTTCAACTCCACGATTACCAAAACCACCGGCAACTAAAACGCTATCACAATCACCAAGAAGAGTTTCTGCTCCTCTCTCCTCAATCTCTTCACTATCAACCCAGCAAATTTCAACTCTTGTATCAAGGTGTGCGCCACAGTGAATAAGTGACTCTGTTAGAGATTTGTAAGCTTCTTTAAGTTCAAGATATTTACCTACAAACCCAATCACAGTACGGTTTTTTGGTTGAACAATCTTTTTAACTAAAGTATCCCATGCTTCCATATCTGGATTTAGTTCACCAAGTTCTAACTCTTTTGCAATAGGTTTTAAAATATTTTGTCTTAAAAAAGTAACAGGAATATCATATATAGTTGCAGCGTCAAGTGCTTCAATAACACTGTCTTGAGGAACATCACAACTCATAGCAAGTTTTTTCTTAAAAGTTTTTGGCAGAGGCATCTCACTTCTTGCGATAATCATCTGAGGTGTAATTCCGATACGGCGAAGTTCTTGAACAGAGTGTTGAGTAGGTTTTGACTTCATCTCTCCGGCAGCTTTTATGTATGGGATAAGTGTTACATGAATAAAAAAAGTTCCGGCTACATCATCATCATGTTTCATCTGACGAATAGCCTCCATAAAAGGAAGACCTTCGATGTCACCAACAGTTCCACCAAGTTCTACTACAAGAATCTCATGATCCTCCCCAGCTTCTTTTATACGATTTACAATTTCACCAACAATATGAGGAACAACCTGAATAGTTTGTCCAAGGTAGCCACCACTTCTCTCTCTCTCAATAACACTAGAATATACTTGACCGGTAGTGAAGTTGCTTGATTTTAAAAATGAAGTATCAAGAAATCTCTCATAGTTCCCGATGTCAAGGTCGGTCTCTGCGCCATCTTTGGTAACAAAAACTTCACCATGCTCCAGAGGAGACATCGTCCCTGGATCAACATTTATATATGGATCGATTTTTAACATACCGATTTTTTTGCCGGAGTGTTTAAGCAGAGTTCCAACACTAGCAGCAGTAATCCCTTTTCCAAGAGAACTTAAAACTCCACCGGTAACAAAAATATATTTAGTCATGTAAAAACTCCAAAAAAATTAAAATAATAGTTGAAATTATAATGTAAAATCTCTTAAAATCTCTCTAAATTTGCTTGGCATGTAAAAAATAGTATATAATACTTTAAAAAAAGTGAAAGTGATTTATGCAAAACGCTCTTCTATATATTATTGTTGCTCTTGGTATATCTATAGTGGTAAATATTTTTTTAAAACGCATAGGTGTTTCACAGATTATAGGCTATATCTTAACCGGCACTATAATAGTCTATGCTTTTGATTTAAGACATATTAGTGATTCACATACCTTAGAGATGGTTGGTGAGTTTGGTATTGTTTTTTTAATGTTTACCATAGGGCTTGAAATATCACTCTCTAAAATGGGTGCAATGAAAAAAGAGATATTTGGCAATGGTCTTATGCAGGTTGGCTTCACTGCTTTAATTGTGTATGTTATCGGTCACTATATTTTTTCTTTAGATATAAAGTCATCTCTTATAATTTCCTTGGCTTTTGCCCTCTCATCGACTGCAGTAGTCCTTAGTTATCTAAAGAGTTCAAAAGAGATATATCGTCCTTATGGGCAAAAAGCGACAGGAATACTTATCTTTCAAGATATTGCTGTTATTCCTATCTTGATTTTGATAAGTTTTTTAGCCTCCGATGGTGATGAGAGTGTTTTTACAATCTTAACTGACACACTCTTTAGTGTAATGATAGTTTTAGCACTGCTTTTTATTGTCGGTAAAAAAGTGATGACTTGGCTTCTGCACTTTTCAGCTTCATCTGAAGTTGAAGAACTTTTTATGGGGTCAGTTTTGTTTATTGTTCTAGGGGCATCTTTAGTAGCTTACTATATGGGCTTTACCTACTCTCTTGGTGCTTTTATAGCAGGGATGATTATCGCTGAGACTAAATATCATCATAAAGTGGAAGCCGATATAGCACCATTTAAAGATATATTGCTAGGTACATTTTTTGTTGTAGTTGGGATGAAGATAGATGTAGCACTTTTTATAGATAAAATATGGCTAATTATTGGTATCTTTTTACTTGTTTTTATTCTTAAGGCAGCAATTATCTATGTAGTCCTTCGTTTTTCTTCAAAGCATACAACATCGCTTAAGACTGCTTTGGCGCTTTCGCAGGTGGGTGAGTTCTCTTTTGTAATTTTTGCAGTTGCAAGTAACAGTGGAATTTTGGATTACGATTTGGCACAGTTTTTGGTTCTAATTGTAATCTTTTCAATGATTATCACTCCATTTTTTATTACCAAGATAAAAGTGATTGTAGATTTTGTTTCAAGAGAGAGCAGTGTGGTTGAGGAGATGGCACCACTGGCTAACAGAAAGAACCATGTAGTAGTGTGTGGATATAGTGTTGTAGGTAAGTTTGTTGCAAAAAATCTTGATAAACTAGATACTTCTTATGTGATTATTGATAACAGTTATAAGCATGTAAAAGAGGCTATAGCAGAGGGTAAAGAGGCATATTTGGGTGATATGTCAAAGCGTTCAATTTTAGATGCGCTAAATATAGAGAGTGCTGCCGGGGTTATTGTAACTTTGGATAACATAGAGAAGAAACGACTTATATCTGAAGCAATTTTACAAAACTCTAAAAATATCAATCTGATTGTTAAAGTTATTTCATTAGAAGATAAAGAAAAATTAAAAGATCTTGATATCACTTCTGTTGTTGATGGCAAAGAGGAGATAGCAAAGGTTTTGGTCAATAAAATGATGACTTGTCAATTAAAAACAGAGATAAAAGGATAAGTTTTGAATAGTATAAAAAAATTATTTACTTCTCACTATCATCCAAAACTTATAGAGATGGTGATAGGTTCAAATTTTGTCGCCTCGTTGGCATCTGGTGTTATTATTCCTTTGACAGCAGGAGTGGTTCTGCATAATCTTATACCATCTTCTTATCTATATAGTTGGATAGTTTTAAATTTTCTTGTGTTTTTCAATAGAGCCTATATGATAAAAAAGTTTCCAATGCACTTAGTGTTTTTGATGATCTATTAATTACAAAATATCTCAATGCTTACTTTTTGGTGGTTTTATTATCTTCAATACTATATGGAACTCTTGTATGGCTCAGTGTAATTTATACGGAAGACATTTATGTATTTTTTGTAGGAATGATTGTAACAGCCATCGCTGCGGCTTCTTTAGCAACACTTGTAAGTGTTTTTCATATCTTTGTTGCTTTTATTTCATTTCAAATGCTTATGTTTATCAGCGCATCTATCTATCGTGGTGGGGAGATGTTTTATCTTATCGCTGTTTTAGGAGTTGCTTTTTTGGGGATAGTTCTTGCCAATGGCTATAGACAATATATTGCTCTGAAAAACTCTATCTCAATGGAAGATACTTTTAAAACTATTTACAATAAATCAACAGATGGAATAGCTCTTATTCAAAACAATAGATTTAGAGATTGTAATGAAGCTGTTATAAAGATGTTTAAGTATGATTCTATAGATGATGTTTTAAATAGAGATATTTCAGAGTTAATGCCTAAGTATCAGCCAGATGGTCAATCCTCTGTGAAAAAGATGCTAAAAAAGATGAAAGAAGCCTATAAAAATGGTTTTAGTGAGGTTGAATGGCTTCATAAAACAACCAAAGGAGATGAGTTTTGGGCTCAAATAACTTTAACATATATTCACTTAGACGGGGAAGATTTGCTTCATGGAGCATGGAGAGATATAACTGATAGAAAAAAATTAGAAGAAGAGGCAAAGCAGACAGCTATATATCTGCAAAATTTAAACACCTCATTAGAGTACAAAATTGAAGAAGCAGTAAAAGAGATTAAGAAACAGGAGAGAGT
>JAYELK010000128.1:0-39680 GCA_034717415.1 Campylobacterota bacterium
AGCTAAAAAAAAGGCTAAGACCAAAGTCCTAGCCCTTTAGAGAAAAAGAATAGTAATTAAGCTAAATGCTTAACCCATTTGAGAAGCAACTTCTGCAGCGAAGTCATCTACTCTTTTTTCAATTCCTTCACCAACTTCAAGACGAACAAAGTCTGTAATCTCAACAGAACCACCAAGTTTTTTAGCTTGGGCTTCAACAGCTTGTGCTACAGTTAACTTGTCATCCATTACATATTTTTGATCTAGTAGAGCTTGTTCTTGATCTAACAAAGTATTATCAAGTACAAAACGAGCTAATTGACCAGGAATAATTTTATCCCAGATTTTTTCAGGTTTATTTTGAGCTTTTAAAGCCTCTTTGATGTCAGCTTCAGCTTGTGCCATAACTTCATCTGTAAGTTGCATCATAGAGATAAATGATGGAACATTTTTCTCTGTTTTTTTCAAACGAGCCAGTTCAACATTCTCTTTTTTAAGAGCTTCGATTCTACCTTTAGTCTCGCTCTCAACATATGTAGCATCAAAATCTTTATATGAAAGAGTAGTCGGTTTCATAGCAGATGCGTGCATAGCTATATTTTTAAGAAGTGGTCTCACACCTTCAGCAGTTTTTGCGCTGTCACATTTAGCAGAAATAATCACTGCTATACGATTATTTGAGTGAATATAGCCATTGATAGCAACAGTGTCATCATCAGCATTCATAGTGCTAAAACGACGAACTTCGATTTTTTCACCAATTTTTGTAGCAGTTTCACTGAAGTATGAACCAAATGCAGAAGCATTAAGAGTCTCAACATCAACAGGAGAATTAGTATAAACTTCTTCTGTAGTTTTTAAAACTAAATTTTGAAAACCTTCATTTTGAGCAACAAAGTCAGTCTCAGAGTTAATCTCAACTACGGTAGCTTTAGAAAAATCGTCTGCAATTTTAAATCCAACAAGACCTTCAGCAGCAATTCTATCTGCTTTTTTAGCAGCTTTTGCAATACCGCGTTCTTTTAAAAGTTCAGTTGCTTTTGCCATGTCTCCATCAGCTTCAACTAAAACTTTTTTACAATCCATCATAGGTGCATCAGTTGCTTGACGCAACTCTTTAACCATTGCTGCTGTAACTGCCATAACTATGCCTCTTCTGTTTTAGCTGGTGCTTCTGTTGCCTCAGCTACTTCTTCAGTCGCAACTTCTTCTTCCGTTTGCTCTTCTTCGGCAGGTGCCTCAGCTAAAGCTTTACCTTCATTGATTGCAGCAGTCATCTCACGACAGAAAAGTTGGATAGAACGGATAGCATCATCATTACCAGGAATTGGGTAAGTGATTAAGTCTGGATCACAGTTAGTATCTAGTGGTGCAACAACTGGTATACCAAGACATCTAGCCTCTAAAACAGCAATGTGTTCTTTTACTGCATCTACAACAAATAACATATCTGGAAGTTTTTTCATATTACGGATACCACCGAAATATGCATCAAGTTTCTCTTTTTTTCTTGAAAGCATTAATGCTTCTTTTTTAGTTAAAAGATCGATTTGACCATTTTCTTGCATCTCAGTAATAACATCAAGTTTACGGATAGACTTTTGAATAGTTGGGAAGTTAGTAAGCATACCACCTAACCATCTGTTATCTACATATGGCATGTTACATGCGATAGCAGCATCTCTTACAGAGTTACGAGCTTGTTTTTTAGTACCAACAAAAAGAACAGTTTGTCCTTCTGCAGCAGCGTCAAGAACGATTTGGTATGTTGCACGGAAATAACGAAGAGTCTTCTGTAAATCAATAATATAGATGTTTTTACGAACACCGAAAATGTATTTTTTCATTTTTGGGTTCCAACGACGAGTTTGGTGTCCAAAGTGTACACCACATTCTAAAAGGTCTTTCATAGTTACCATAGGTAATCCTTAAAGGCTATTATTTCAAGCCAGAAATTTGCTAGTTATTCTTTGAAAATGTCGGACAAATTTCTCTTAAAAAAGAGAGTTGCACTAACTTTTGACATAATCTGTTAATATTTTCAGTTACATTTGTAAAAGAAAAATCGCGCAATTATACTCAAATAAGATTTAATCTAAGCTTTTAATCTCTCTAGTTCAACCTTAACTTTAGCTACATGCTCTTTAACTCTTACTTTCTCAAAAACAGCTTTTACAACACCCTCTGGATTTATTATTAAAGTAGTACGAACTATGCCCATATACTCTTTTGTGTAATTTTTCTTTAGTTGCCATACGCCATACTCTTGCATCATCTCTGTACTTTCATCACTAAGAAGTGTAATACCCAACTCTTTTTTCTCTATAAAGTTTCTATGTTTTTTTGTACTGTCTGCACTTACACCAAGGATAATTGCATCTAAGCTAGAAAAGTCCGGTGCTGCCTCTGTAAACTCACATGCCTCAGTTGTACAACCCGGAGTATTATCTCTTGGATAAAAATATAAAACTATCCATTTTCCAAGAATATCTCTTAAACAAATCTCTATATCATCTTGATTTGGTAAGCAAAATTCCGGTGCTTTGTCATCAATTTTTATCATATTTTTCCTTTTAAATTTTTCTTCTTTTTTGATAGTAAGCATACCATGAACCTAGTAAAATTAAAACCACGACTACACTTATAGTTATCTGCTTTAAGTATGTATCAATCAACTCCTGATTTTCACCTATAAAGTAGCCTAACATTGTAAGGATTAAAGCCCAGATGCCGGCACCCAAAGCTGTGTAGGTTGAAAAAACAGCCAAATTCATTTTTGCAATTCCAGCTGGAATGGAAATAAGTTGGCGAATACCCGGGATAAGTCTTCCTATAAAAGTAGAGATATGTCCATGTTTTTCAAAGTAACTATCCATCTTCTCTAAAGCACTCTCTTTAATAAAGAAATATTTCCCATACTTTTTAAGTATTTTTCGTCCAAGTGTCAGTGCTAAAAAGTAGTTTATAAATGCACCGACAAGTGAACCACCCAAAGCACTTGCCATAATCATCCCTAAACTCATATCCCCTTTTGAAGCCAGATAACCGGCAGGTATAAGCACTATTTCACTTGGAAAAGGGATAAATGAACTCTCAATAGCCATTAGTAAAAATATCCCTAAATATCCCCAATCAAAGATTAAATCTACTATAGTTTGAGCCAACTCTCTAATCACTTAATACTCTCCACAACATTTTGTATCATCTTTTTAGCTACATCTTTTTGAGAATATTTCATTAGTTTTTCACTTTTATCTGTTAAATTTTCTTTTATTGCCGAGAGAAGTTTTGTTTTTAAACCCTCATCCTCTCTCTCGCACCAACCAAGCCCGTTATCTACTATAAATTTTGCATTGAAAAACTGATGATCACCGGCAGCATGTGGATATGGTATGTAAAAAGCAGGGCAACCATTTGTTGTAAGTTCCCAAAGTGTACTAGCCCCTGCTCTACTTACTGCAAAGTCGGCTCGTGGAATCAAAACTTCCAACTCTTTTGTAAAACCATATAGTTCTACCTCAACACCTAATTTTTCATACTCTTTTTTTACTCTCTCATAGTCATTCTCACCAGCTTGATGAATAATTTTAATCTCTCTTTTTTTCAGTTTGCGTGCTACACTCAAAGCCAAATCATTTATAGCTTTTGCACCATGAGAACCACCTAAAAAGATGATAGTTTCCAGTTTTTGTCTAACTCTTACACTTTTGTAAAAAATATCTTTAACCGGATAACCTTTTATAGAGGAGTTCTCATCATAAGCAGAGATAAAACTCTTGGCACAGGGTTTTAAAAGTGAATTTAGTCTTCCCTCAACTGCATTTTGCTCATGTATGAAAAGTGGTATAAATCGGCTAAGTGTTGCAAACGATGCAGGTGCAGCAGAAAATCCACCTACACTGTAAGTTGCTCTGATTTTATGGCGTTTTAAAATCGACCTTGCTCGAAAAAATGCCACTAAAACTTTAAAAAGTGCTTTTAATTTACCAATACCTTTTTGGTTTACAACACCTGTTGTATTTAAAAAATAGAGATGAGAAAATGCACTATGCTCTCCAAAATATTTTCTATCTTGTCCACTTATTGAACCTATAAAAATCACTTCATGCCCATCACAAACAGCAGCTTCTACAAGAGCCTCTGCTATCATCAAATGACCACCGGTTCCCCCGCCTGTTATACATAGTTTCATTTTAATCCATTTTCGCTTTTTTAGATGCCATCAAAATCATGCCGATACCAAAAGAGGCTCCCAACATTGCCGAACCACCATAACTTAAAAATGGTACGGAGATACCTTTAATGGGGGTAATTCCACTGATACCATAAGCATTTACTAAAAATGCGAAGGAGAGGAGCAACCCAATACCTAAACTAAAAAGATATATGCTTGTATCAGCCGAACGATTTGCTACTTTAAAAATTCTTTGTAACATCCACATAAAGATAAATACAACAAAAAGAACCCCTATAAAACCAAACTCCTCTGCCAATCCTGCTAAAACAAAGTCAGTATGTACCTCACTTAAAAAACCTAGTTTAAAAGTTCCACAACCTATACCTGTTCCAAACATTCCACCATTGTGTATGGCATTTAGAGAGTGTCCTATCTGATACGGTTCTACTTCCGTGGGAACTCTTAACTGCTCAGCTATTGAAGTCGGAAAAAGTTCTAAGACACTGTTTTGAGCAAGAGCCCACCAAGATTTTATACGAGTTATTCTATGCTCAGCCATAAATATAAAGAATATAAAGAACAAGAAAGATGCTAAAAGAATTGAGAGGAAAAATCTAAAACTACTTCCGGCAAACATAAGCATAAAAAGAAGCGTTAGACCAAGCACAACTACCTGCCCTAAATCATTTTGCACAAAAGCGATAATAAACATCGCACCGATAAAAACAACTGCATAGGGAGCAAATCTTAAAAATTCAGCTTTAAGTCCCATGCCATCATGATGACCAAGTTTTCTTGAAAAACTCCACGCTAAAAAATATACAAAACCTATCTTAAAAAACTCAACCGGAGCTAAAGAAAAACCAAAAATTTTTATCCACCTTTTTGCCCCACCAACGGCAGAAACTAAAAATTCCGGTAAAAATGGCATAGCAATCATCAAAGTTGTAGAACCTAAAAAAAGAGTAAATCCTATAGGTTTTAGCCACCTATCTGGATCCAACTGAGAAAGCGACCAAATAATCAGAATACTAAAAACTCCAAAAACAGCCTGTCTAAGTGCAAAATGAAACTCACTTACTCCAAAAAGTAGCGTTGTATATGCAGATAGAGTGTAGGTAAGAATTATACTAATACCTATCAAGATAGATACCAATGTGAAAAGTTTTCTATCTGCCACTGTAATTACTTACTTAAGTTTGTTGATTTTTAACACAAACTCAACTTCAGGTTTTGAAATATGTAACTCTTTTGAGATAGTATCTAGTGTAACACCCTGCTTGAAAAGTGAAATAATTTTTTCATCATCATTTCCATGTATGGACGAGGGTATAGATATTTGTTTTACACCTGTTTCTATAGATGTGATTCTTGAATCTATTTGAGAGTCTAATGCCCCAAGACTATCCTGCATTCTCTTTAAACCAATAGAGAGTGGCTGAACCATATCATAAACACTTCTCTCTATCTCTTGATATATCTCTTCATCACTCATGTGAGATGAACTCTTTTTCAGTCCATTTTCACTCTCTTGTAACTTCTTTTTCAGATAATACAACTCTCTGTTTAAATCTTCAACAACTGTAGCCACAGAGTGAATATTTTTATGATACTGTGAATCTTTTGAAAAAACATAATAGATAAGATATAAAATCATAACTGCCATAGCAACTACAATGTACTCTATGCTAAATTGCTCTAAACTCATTCTCTTCTCTCTTTTGCTTCACGGATAAGCACTCTCTCTCTTGCAGTCAAATATGCACCCCACTCTTTTTCATCTCTATCATGAATTTTTATGATTTTTGCCAGCGTTTTACTTTTAGCCTCAAAAAAAACAGGTACATCTCTTTTTGGGTGAACAGGCATCTCAACTCTGCCATAATACTCTCGACCCTCTTGTAAAATTTCATCACTAAGATTAAAATATTCAAATCCTATGGAGTCAATGGTAGCCTCAATAGTGAGTGAAATCCTCTCCGGTTCTTCATTTTTTAAAAATCTTTCCAAAGCATCTATCTTATTATGTAATTCTACCAATAAATTTAAAACTACAGGGTCAGTCTCAGAAGTTTCACCTCTAGCTTTAGCCAATTTTAACCACTGATTTATAGGATTCTCATCTGATTCACTTAACTGATGGTACTCTCTTTTAAAACTCTCTTTATCAACGACAGCTTCACTAAAAACCAGACTAATCGGTGCAGGAACTAAACGAATACTCATGCAAAAATCCTATCTACAATGATTAAAATAAAAAAGACAAAACCAAGGTAGCCATTAATAGTAAAAAATGCTATATCAATCTTGGTAAAATCTTTTCTAACCAAATGATGCTCATAGCCAAGCATAAAAGCAGCTACTATAACAGCCATATAAGCAATCACACCAAGTCCTCCAACCCAAACAAACAAAGCCCAAAAGATTATAGTTAGCATGTGAAAAATAGATGATATAAAGAGTGTTGCATCTGCACCATAACGAGACGGAATAGAATAAAGGTTGTTCTCTTTGTCAAACTCTATATCTTGAAGTGAATAGAGCAGATCAAATCCAGCCACCCAAAAAATCACACCTAAACTAAGGATAACCGACCACGCAGGAATAGTTGCCCCAACTGCAACTACTCCGGCAATAGGAGCAAGACCAAGAGATATACCCAACACAACATGTGCCATATGAGAAAATCTCTTAAAGTAGGAGTAAGAACCAAGTACAAAAAGTATAGGAACACTAAGATAGAGCGCGAGTGAATTAATCATATATGCAACTGCTATAAAAACCAAAGCATTAACTATAATAAAAAGTAAAATAGTGGTAGCATCTAATCTGCCATCAGCATTTGGTCGAGAAGCTGTTCGAGGATTTTTTGCATCTATATCTCTATCGGCATATCTATTTACTCCCATAGCAAAATTTCTGGCACTCAAAGCTGCTAAAACACCCATAAACAACAACCACCAGCCAAACCACCCATCAGCAGCTACAATCATAGCGATAAAGATAAAAGGAAGTGAAAACACAGAGTGTTCAAACATCACAAGCTCATTAAAATCTTTTAATTTGTTTATATATTTCTGCAAACAATCACCTTAGTACATAATTAGAAGCCATTTTATCTAAAGTTCATTTAAAATGATATAATTTCACCATGAAACAACTAGCCATCATAGGACCAACAGCATCCGGAAAGAGTGATTTAGCTATAAAAATTGCTAAAAAAATTAATGCTTATATTTTGTCAATAGATTCGCTAAGTATCTACAAAGAGATAGATATAGTCTCGGCAAAACCATCAAAAAAAGAACTTCAAAGTGTTAAACATTTTGGTATTGATGTTCTAAATCCAGATGACTACTTTAGTGTTGATATTTTTATAAATCTTTATAAAGAAGTTCTCTCCAGATGCCAAAGAGATGATAAAAATCTTATAATTGTCGGTGGCACATCTTTTTATCTTAAATCTTTGATACAGGGTTTATCAGAGTTACCAAAAATAACAGATGAGATTTCATCGCTCGTAGAGATAGAACTAAAAGAGTTACAAACAGCTTACGATTCTTTATATAATCTGGATTCAGAGTATATGAAAAATATATCTTCAAATGATAAGCATAGAATCCAAAAAGCACTTCTTATCTATAGAGCTTCTACTCTTACACCAACAGAGTGGTTCAAACTTCATCCTCCAAAACCAATTATCCAAAATCTTGATATTTACAATATTGATGTGGATAGAACCGTGCTAAGGAAAAGAATCTCAAAAAGAACTTCTAATATGCTAGAACTTGGTTTGATTGATGAAGTCTCCTATTTGGAGCAAAAATACAGAAGAAATCCACATGCTATGAACTCTATCGGTATAGTAGAAGTTTTAGAGTTTTTAGATTCTAAAGTCACTAAAGAGGAGATGCTTGAAAAGATCTCTACTCACACAGCACAGTTAGCAAAAAGACAACAGACTTTTAACCGTACACAGTTTGAAAATATTACTCATGCACCTCTGGAAAAACTGGAAGATATAATACTAACTAAATACCTTTAGCATCTTTTGCCAGTTTTGCCCAAGCAGAAGTTGCATCTGCTTCTATAGCTTCTTGGTAAGATTTTTGTGCTTCTTCTTCTCTCCATAACTTAGAGTAAGTAGTTCCTAGTAGATATTTTTGTCTTGCTCTTTGAGCTGGGCTTAACTCAACACTCTCAAGTGATTTTATTATCTCTAAGGCACTGTTAATATCTTCTATATTTATATATGACTGGTATAGGGTAAACTCTACAAATGGACTCTGAGCATAAGATGAGGAGGAGTTTTGTATCTTCATAACTTCGCCACCATACTTGATGACTAAATTATCATCTTTCATCTCACTGCCTATGGTCATTACAGCGATATATCTCTCTATATCTTTATAATCAACTCCATATATTTTTTGCAATTTAACTATGGCATCTATCATCTCATCATTTTTTTCCAAACGCTGATATGTATCAAAAATAGTTCTATAAATATCTAAATATTTTGAGTTTTTGTCATCTTCTATAAGGGAGATAAGCTCTTTTGATGCCTCGACTACCTCACTATAATTGCCCGTAGCAAAATCAATTTTTATATATCTGTATAGCCATTTTTTTCTCTCATCTAAATCTTTTGATTTCAGATGCCCTGAAGCTACTTTTTTAGCAAGTAAAAAGTTAGAACCTTTCATTGAACACTCATAAATCCCACTATCCCATTCACTTGAGAGGCTAATGTTATACTCAGATGATATATTTAAAACTTCTTGACACTCTCTAACTTTTAGGGCGGCTTTCATTACACCAATAGCAGACTCCTTTATAATACTCTGCGTATCAGGATAAATAGTCTCATCTAACTCTAAAATCAAATCTTTAAATCCTAAAATATCACTATACATTTCATTTTCTAAAAGTAATTTTGCTTTTTCATAAATTGCACGATCGCCTATGGAATCATTTTGATAATTTACCATCAACAGACTATACTCATCAAGTTTAGTCGATAAATTTGCATCACTAACATCAAAAAAGAGAGAATCTTTAGCAATCTTTATCTCCTCTTCAAAACTGCCATATTTATATTTTTTAATATACTCATTCAAAGCTAACAATGCTTCTTGTTTTTTATCAGTTTTTGCTAGCCACAAACCTCTATCTTTTAGCAAATTTTCATACTCATCATGATTCATACCTATCTTATCTAAAAGTGCTTTGGCTATTGCTGCTGCACTAAGATAATCACCCCCATCTCCAAAAGCATATAGCATATCCATAGAAGTAAAAAAATCACTAACAAAATAATCAGGGTTACCTTCTATTATCTTCATAATATATTGAGAAGCCTCTTTTGGCTTTGAATAAGTTATGTTGTATTTAGCCAATCTATATGCTGCAGTTGAAGCAACCTCTATATCCTCACTCTCATTAAGTGCTTTTTTATAAAATGTGAGTGCCTTTGATGAAGCACCCGAAGCTTCTAACATCTCACCCTTATATATATAACCCCACTCTGTAAAAACAGAATCTTCATGTTCACTAAATAGCCTATCGAAAAAATAATCTGCATCAATACTTAAGCCAATCATAGAGTATGCTTTTGCATTAAGAGCCAATACTTCTGCTATATTCTCATCTGATGAATACTCTTTTAAATAGACTTTTGCTACATCTATTACATTGTCATAATCTTCAAGTTTCATATATACTTTCATCTTATAGTAGAGTAATTCTCCCCTAAAAAGTGAGTCCGGATAACTCTGCATCACTTCATCTACAAGTTCTAAACACTGCTCATATTTTTTATCTCTATAATATTTTTTAATTCTTATATAGTCTGTTACATCCTGCACTTTTTTTATATATACAGGATTGCCTTTTATATCCAGTCCACCAACAAATGGAAGTTTATCGCTACTAAGAAAAAATGGAAAGTTGATGGCTACAGCAGGTTGTTTGACTTTTTTTATATATGGAATCTTTTCTTTATATCCTATAATCATCCATCGTTTTGATAGTTTTGCATTAGCTTTAAACACAGAATTATCTTGGGAGAGGTCAAATATCATTGGATATAGTTTGAGTTTATGATGGGGAGTAATAATTACAAAAAATGTTTTCTTTTTAATTTGTGAGGTTATTTTAAAAAAACTGTTTTCTATATTTTTAAACTCTTTGGTAGGTTGCTTGGCAAATGCACAAACAATTTTTTCTACTATGTCTAAATCACTTTTAACTTCTTGACAAAGAAATTGATTTGAGTCTTTAAAATGTATGGTAGAGTAGGTTTGAAAATTCTCTTTTGCACCGTTAAGGGAGATCTCTAGTGCATAAAGATTAAATATAAAAAAGTTCATAAAAAAGAAAAAGAGTATGTATCTTAACAAATGCTCTTCCCCTTTTTATGCAAAACTAATACTATCTCTTAATATCCACTATTGTATACAAATGCTGTTAAAAACTCTAAAAGTGGATTTACAGCTACAAAAGCAAATATAGTTCCCACTGCAGCAAAACCAATAATTGATTTTAGTGCTATAGTTGCATTTGAAACATATAGATGCCCATCATTGCCAACAACAGGCTCTTTCATAAACATATACACTATTAGTTTCAGGTAGTAGTAACCGGCTATCGCAGAGTTAAGTGCCATTATAAGAGCAAGGATAGTATATCCAGCTGATACAGCTGAACCTATCATATAAAGTTTACCCCAAAATAGTGCAAATGGTGGCAGACCTGCAAGACTTAACATAAATAGTGCCATAATAGTAGCAGCAACCGGAGCTGTTTTTATCATACCTGCAAACTTATCATAACTATGGTCTGAATTTTGGTGTTCTGGAAGATGTTTCTGACGAGAAATCCAAAGCATACTAAATGAACCAAGATTAGTAAAACTAAATAGTATCCAGTATAAGAAAAGAGCACTATTTGATTGTGTAGTACCTATCAGTATCGCTGCCATAACAAAACCGGCATGTGAGATTGAACTATATGCTAACATTCTTTTTACATCTGTTTGAACTAAAGCCCAAATATTTGCCATAGTCATCGTTATAACAACAACTATATAAAGAATTACCTCTAACCAAACTACTCCACTATGAATCAAAAACTCAAATATTCTCATAGCAACAACAAAGGCAGCTATTTTTGGAACAATTGACATATATCCTGCCATTGACGCACTTGCACCTTCATAAACATCTGGCGCCCAAGTATGAAACGGAAGCAAAGATAGTTTAAATCCAAGGGATGCAAGTAAAAATACTACACCAATAAGTACATAACCAATATCAGCATAACCGTTAGCCGCTAAAACAGAAGCTATCTGATTAATCTCAATAGAACCAGTCAAAGCATAAAATACCATCGAACCAAAACTAAAGAAACCTGCAGCTAAAGCACCCATTGTAAAGTACTTAACGGCAGCTTCAAATGCTTTATCACGATTGTGCATAGCTATTAAAGTATATAGTGCTAAAGATGCTGTTTCAAGTCCCACAAAGATTAGGATTAAGTTGTCTGTTGCAATCATAAACTGGAATCCACCAATCATAAACAAAAATAGCGCAAAGAACTCTGGATATGAGAACTCATGAAAACGCTTATGAGTCAGTGATAATGGGATAAAGAGCATAGATGCGCCAACTACTATAAACTGAGAAATGATAGCTAAACCATCAATTAACATCACATCAAAGACACCCATCATTGTACCATCTTGTGCAAAGATACCTGCCGACTCTAAAAGAGTACCAAAATCCATCATTAAGAAAAGAAGACTTAGCATTACGAAGAGTGATTTATCTAAACCACCTTTAAACATATCAACAATTAAAATTAACAATGCCCCAACTATAGGTATAAGCATTGGTGCAAGAGTCATTAAGTTTAATGACTCTAAAGAAACATTTACTGGCTCTAACATTATTTTGCCTCCTCTGCAACAATTTTACTATTCTCTACATCTTTTGCAAGATTAGGGATTCTAGATTTTGCTTCATCTGAAATAGCTTTATCGTGCATCAACTGAACAACAGACTCTACTGAGTTGTTGATTGGTTCTAGTAAAGGTTTAGGATAAACACCTAACCAAATTGTTATAACAACTAATGGGATTAAAGCTACAAGTTCTCTTTTGTTTACATCTGGAAGATTTCTATTTTCCTCTTTTGTAACTTCACCAAAGAACATTCTTTTGTAAGCCGCTAACATATAGATAGCACCAACAATAATTGCTATTCCGGCTAAAAGAGTTAGTATATGAGACTGCTGATAAAAACCAAGCAGACTTAAAAACTCACCTACAAAGTTAATAGTAAGAGGCAGACCGACAGAAGCCATAAGCATGATACCAAAGATAGTTGCATACCTCGGCATTACCTGTGCAAGACCACCAAACTCATCCATCATCTTAGTATGTCGTCTATCATATATAACACCGACAAGCAAGAATAGTGCACCCGAAACAACACCGTGAGCAATCATTAAAAAGATTGAACCTGAAATACCTTCAACATTTAGAGCAAAAGTACCAAGAATAATAACACCCATATGTGAAACTGATGAGTAAGCAACAACTTGCTTAACATCTTCTTGAGCATAAGCGACCATCGCCGTATAGATAATCATAATAATAGCTATACCTGCTATCGGGAACATATAAAATACTGACGCATCTGGGAAAAGTGGCAATGAAAAACGGATAAATGCATATGTACCCATCTTAAGTAAAATTGCCGCTAGTATCACAGAACCGATAGTTGGTGCTTGACCATGTGCATATGGCAACCATGTATGGAATGGAAACATTGGTACCTTGATAGCAAAACCCATAAAGAAAGCTGCAAACAACCAAAGTTGAAATGATTCCGGAAGAATCAATCTATACCAATCAAGAATAGCAAAACTCCATACACCTGTCGCTTGATAGTAGAAATATGCCATAAAAAGCATCCCAACTAACATCACTAATGAACCTGTAAATGTATACAAGAAAAACTTAACTGAAGCATATATTCTTAAAGGACCACCCCACGCACCGATAAGATATAACATCGGTACAAGTGAAAGTTCCCAAAACACATAAAATAAGATTGCATCAAGTGCAAGAAACACACCAACCATTGTCATTTGTAAAAACAAAAGAGTGATTATCATATTTTTTATATCTTTTGTCTCACCAAGAGATGCTATACCTATTAGAGTAAAGAACGCTGCCAAAATGATAATAAAGAGTGATATGCCATCAACACCTAAAATATAATTAATACCAAATGCAGGAACTAATGGAAGCTGTTCCATAAACTGCATGCCAGACACACTAGAATCAAAACTGTACCAAAGAACTAAAGCAAGCATAAATTCAATAAATGAAACTGCTACTCCATAACTTCTAATACTATCCTTATGTATCGCAAATCCAAGCACTGCTGCCAACGCTGGAAAGAAAATTAAAATCGATAAAATATGATCTAACATCTATTGAACTCCTAAACCTGATAGAACTATGTTAGCTCCACCAGAATCTCTTGCTGCAAGCCCAAAAACCACAGCTAATGATAACAGTATTACTAAACCTGCAACCATCCATTTAAGCATTGTAGATAAGTTACCACTCTGCATCGCTCTTGTATCCTCACCTGTAGAGTAGAAAGTATTTGCTATACCATCTACAGTAGCATCAACAATTTTTCTATCTATTTCCCAGAATGCTTTTGAAAATTCTCTATATGCTTTAATGATATATGTTTCATAAAAATATGGAATATAGTACTGATTGATTAAAAGTTTATACATAAAACTTTTTTCCATCTTACTTGTTCCATCGGGCACTTTAATATCACTGCTCGTATATTTTTTATATGCATACCCAATAGCCAACATAACGAAAACTTGAGTACCTATAATCATAATCCACAGCGTAACTTCTGAGTGTATATGATAATGTACGGCATGTAACATATCTTCAACCATTCCAAAGAATGTTGTTCTTAATGAACCTGCAATAATAGCAAGAATAAGCAGAGGACTCATAGCTACAAGCATAAATTTATACGCTTCATGAGGATGAAAACCAAACAGTTTATATCTCTCTTCGCCATGGAAAATAAGTGCAATAATTCTAAATGAATAAAATGCAGTCAAACCGGCAGTTAAAAGCAGTACCGTGTAGATAATAAAGTGATGCTCAGCAAAAGCAGCTTCTAAGATAACATCTTTTGAAAAGAAACCGGCTAATGGGAAAAGACCTGCTAAAGCGATAGATGCCAAAGTCATCATTATCATAGAACCCTTCATAACCTTGCCTAATCCACCCATCTTGAATGGGTCAAGTTCACTATCCATAGCATGCATAACATTACCTGCACCAAGAAAGAGAAGTGCTTTAAAGAATGCGTGAGCCATCAAGTGAAAAAGTGCAACCCAGTAAGCACCCAAACCGGCAGCAGCAAACATATAACCTAACTGAGATAGAGTAGAGTAAGCGATAACTCTTTTAATATCACGATTTACAAGTGCCATAGTTGCAGCAAATATCGCAACAAATGCTCCAAGACTAGCTATAAATATTCCAATATGAGGAATTAATGTATATAACTCATTTGAACGAATTACTAAATAAACACCTGCCGTTACCATAGTTGCAGCATGAATCAATGCAGAAACCGGAGTAGGACCTTCCATCGCATCTGCAAGCCAAGTATGTAGTGGAAACTGTGCAGATTTACCCATAGCACCTATGAAAAGGAATATCCCCATCCAAGTAAGTGTTGCTTGATCTAAACCTGGCATTGCTGCGAAAGCTTCTTCATACTGAAGTGTACCTGTATTCCAATATACTAAGAAGATACCGATAAGCATTCCAAGGTCAGCAATACGATTCATAATAAATGCTTCATTAGCTGCCCAAGTAGCACTCTCTTTTTTAATCCAGTATCCAATAAGACCCCATGAACAAAGACCAACACCTTCCCAACCTATAAACAGACCGGCAAAGTTATCACTCATAACAAGAATCATCATTGAAAAAACAAATGCTGATAACCAAGAGAAAAATCTATTGAAACCATCATCATGATCCATATATCCTATGGCATAGAAGTGAACAACAGTAGAAACCATTGTAACAACAACCATCATAGTTACAGAGATTGGATCAACTACAAATCCAAACGGAATGTATAAGTCACCTGTAGCTATCCAAGTCATCATCTCAACATGCACACTCTCTCCGGTTTGAAGTATATGAGTTAAAAGAACAAGACTGCTCAATAGTGATACTAAAATAAGCGTACTACCTATAATACCTGTAAACAGTTTCTTTGGAGTTGCGGTAAAAAGTGCAGAAAACAAAGAACTAACTAGAGGTGCAAAAAGTGCTATATATAAATATTTTTCCATCTTTTTATCCTCTCATCGTTGACATTTGTTCAAGATCAATATTGTTATGTCGTTTATGCCATACAATTAACAGACCAAGTCCTACAGCTACTTCTGAAGCAGCGATTGCAATTACAAAAAATGCAAACATCTGTCCAGTTAAGTCACCATAATAGTGTGAAATCGCAGCAAAAGAGATATTTACAGAGTTTAATAATATCTCAGTAGCAAAAAACAGCATTAAAAGATTCTTTCTACGCATAACACCGACTAAACCTATAGCAAATAGGATAGTCGATAATACTAAGTAGTGATTAAGTCCTATTTCCATCATGAAAGCACCTTCTTATTTTTATCTTTTGCAAAATCTTTTATCTCAGCATCACTCATTACAGTAAGAGAGAGATCCATCTTTTTCCCAGCCAATACAATTCCGGCAACCATTGCAACAAGTAACATAACTGCTGCAACTTCAAAAGGAATAAGATACTTAGTAAATAGCACTACACCAACTGCTTGTGTATTACCTACACCTTCCATCACTGGATATAAAGCTGTTATATTTGTACTAATCATAGGAGCTGCAAAAATTATTACAACTAAGATAGCAGCTAGCGTACTAAGCCCAATTATAATAAATTTATTTCCCTTTTTCTCTTTAAGGTCTCTTGTGGTATCAAAAAACATCATACCAAAAGCATAAAGAGCCATAACAGCACCAGAATAAACAACAATCTGCACCGCACCTAAAAAGTCAGCACCAAGAATAAAGAAAAATGCTGATATAAAAATCATTCCCGCAGCTAATGCTGTTAATGCGTATAACGCCTGTGATGTTGTAACTGTTATAAAAAACATCGCTATCGTTAAAAAAGCAAACAGATAAAAAGCAATCGCTTCAAACATACTCAATCTCCTTAATATGCTAGAGGTGTTTTTTTAACACGCTCATCTTCATGTGGTGTAATAGCACCAAAACCTTCAAACTCTAACTGATTACCAGCTTTCATCGTATCCAATGGTGTCAACATATCTTCATACATCAAAAAGTGTTCCCTTTGATCACTTGCATTTTCATAGCGTCCACCATGAGTAATAGCAAGTTCAGGACAAACTTCAGCACAGTAACCGCAAAAGATACAACGACCGAGGTTAATACTATACTCACTAACCTCTTTACGAGAGTTTTCATCTATCTTGGTATCTATACGAATACAGTTAGCAACACAAATCTTCTCACAAAGTCCACAACCGATACATCTTTCAGTATCAGATTCCCATAGTCTCTTCATCTCGTGAATAGCACGGTATCTTGGACCTATCGGCATCTTCTCCTCAGGATAGCTGATTGTATGAATGTCAAATTTAAACATCTCTCTTATAACTACCCAAAGACCAACAAAAAGTTCAATTCTAAAAGTTCTTTTAACTACTCTTTTAAATTTATCCCACGGTTCTGTCGGATAATCTTCAATATCAACCAAAAAATAGTCATTATTGATATTTCTATCATTAAATTGTTCGTTATTCATCACCACCCCTTACATTATCACTATAGCAGTGATTAAGATATTAACTACAGCTATTGGCATTAGAACTTTCCAACATAACCACATCAGTTGATCTGGTCTTACATCTGGCCAAGCCGCTCTTGTCCATAAGAAAAAGAAGAAGAAAAATGCAACTTTTGTAAGCAGTGCCATTGCACCTAAGAAACTTCCATCTCCGTAACCACCTAAGAAAATCAAAGGAATTACAAATGAAATAAAGAACATATTTGCATACTCACCAATAAAGAAAAGTCCCCATCTCATACCAGAATACTCAGTACCAAAACCATCAATAATCTCATGGTCATTAGCGATAAGGTGAAATGGTGTACGACCAGTCTCTGCAAATGCAGCTATCCAAAATAGTATAAATGCTACCGGCTGAGTCCAAATAATCCAAGAACCGATTCCACCAGCTTGATACTCATTAAAGTCAAGTAAAGAGAGTGAACCAACAAGCATAATCGGAGCTAAAATCGAAAGACCTGTAACAACCTCATAAGAGATAAATACAGCAGCACCCCTAGCAGCAGAAAGCAGTGAAAACTTATTTGCTGATGCCATACCACCAAGAAGTGGACCATAAAGACCAACACCCATAACACCAAGTATAAATAAAATACCTATGTTAATATCAGCAATAATTGGATGTACTTCATATCCAAACATTGTGAACGATGGTAAGAATGGAATCGCTGCTGCTGCTATAAAAGCAGTTGCAGCTGTAATAACAGATGCAATTTTAAAGATAGGTGCTACAACATTACTTGGGATAATATCCTCTTTTGTAAATAGTTTAATTGCATCAGCACCAAACTGTAACACACCATAAGGTCCAACATTCATTGGTCCAAGACGACGCTGCATAAATGCAAGAATCTTTCTTTCAAAGTAAGTCCCTATCCCTGCTAAAGCAGAAAATACAGTCATTACAATAACAATTTTTATAATTGTCTCAATTAAATATGCCATTTCCATATATTACACCTTTTGTATCGAAGCTGTTGTAAAGCGATAAGAACTAAACAGAGCCTCTGAGTTTATTTTAGAATCAAATGTTGGCAGACACGCAATATCACCAGCAATTTTATTATCACTTACGATATTTAGTGTCACTTCGCCACTTTGGCTTTTCACCGTTACACTATCCCCTTCATTTAGTTCTGATTGTGAAAGATACTCTTCACTCATATAGAGACCACCAACCTCATTAAGGTTAGTAGCTTTATGGGTAAATGAAGTGAACTGTCTTACAGGATTTGCAAGATAGATAATAGTGCCTTCAAGTTTCTCATCACTAAACTTCTCTACACTCTCATCACCACTAACAGCTACTTCTATATTATCAAGAAGATAACCTCTAACCTCTGTACCATCATTTTCATAATGGTTCGGGAGGCTATCAAATGTTTGAGATTTAAACCCTGTAGAAGTTGGAAGATTCTGAGTATAATCTATAGTGTTATAAGCTTTCATGCCAAGAGCATTTGCTATATCATTTAACTCATAACCATTATAAGTCAGGGCTGCATTTGTAGGATTAACTCTTTTATTTATACTTGTAAGAGTTCCCTCTTGTTGATTGATTGCCGGCATATCTAAATCGCCATCACCCAATGCTGATAAAGTAAAATCTGCTTTACTATTGTACCCTACACTAAATGAACCATTTTCATCATCAAGTTCACAAATAAGGGCAACACCTAATGAGTTTGTAAGTGCTGGTATCATTGTAAGTTCAAATGCACTATATTTTTCGATTAAAGCAACAAGACGCGCTAAATTTTTAGAGTTTGGATGGGTATAAAGATCTGCTCCAACCATTAGAGCAAAAGTCTCTTTTTTCTTCAAGTTTTTCTCTAAAGCTTCCATAAAATTATCATCAGCACCTAGAATCTCTAAAAGCTTGTTATCATCAACTTCTACCTCTTTAGATACTTTTTTAGGAACCATCTTAGATTTTTCTACTTCAACCTCTTCTTCTTCACCAGTCTCTTCATTAACTTTCATCTCTTTAACTATCTCAATAACTTTTTCTTTGATAGTCTCTGTAACTGTTACAGTTTTTGTAGAGTGAAATGATGCCAAGTAGTCAGTTATTTCAGACGGAAGCTTCTCTTTATCTCCAAATAGGTCTAAGATAAGATATAAAACAGCTTCTTCTTGAAGTGGAGCATGTTTTACTGTCATTATACTTTTTGAAAGATCTTCGATAATTGGATCTTTTACTGGATGAAAATACAATCCGGCACCCTTATTTACTGTCATAGAATTATTTAGTGCATATCTTGCATTTGGATTATCACTCTTAAGTGCTGAACCTACACTTACAATAAAGTTAGAGTCTATAACCTCTTTTAAATCACTTCCATAAAGAGTAGTTCCACTAATCTCACTATAATCTTTTAAGAAAGTTTGAAATGCTTTTGCTTCACTGTTTACAAGCTTAACACCTAGTTTTTCTTTTAGTGATTGAAGAATGTACGCCTCTTCATTAGTAATCGTTGATGTAAATTTAATAGTATCAGCTTTTTTAAATGCCTCTACAGCATTTGAAAAAGCTTGTTCATCTTTAGTCTCAACTCTATTTTCATAATCAAAACCATAACGACCGGCACCACAAAGTGAAACAAAGTTCCACTCATTCATAACACGGTAGATCTTATCTTGGGGATTTTCAATACTTGCATGTTTAACATCATAAGATATTTGACATCCTGCAGAACAGTGTCCACAAGTTGCAGGAACCTGTTTTAACTCCCAAGCATTAGCTTTATACATAAACTGAGTATCAACAAGCGCTCCAACTGGACAAACAGCAGCACACTCACCACAACTTGTACAGTCTAAAACATCCGTACCGTTTGTAAGACCTATTACAGACTTGTTAAGTTTATTCCACATTGCATAAGCATCTTTTGGCATACTCTCTTTATACTCAGCCTCAAGTGCATCTGCTCCACGAGGAATAGTTTTTAAAGAGTTATCACCAATCATATCTTTACATACTGTAGAACATCTTTCACAAACTATACAGAGACCTGGATCATAGTGAAGATGTCCCCAATCATGTGAACTTCTATCTACATCTTTAACAGCATAATTTTGAGAATCTACACCAAACAATAGAGTATAATTTTGCAGTTCACACTCACCAGATTGGTCACATACACCACATTGAAGAGGATGATTGACATCATAAACTTCCATGATTGCACGACGCTCTTTGTCAATAGTATCGGTACTTGTCGTAATGTTCATACCATCTTTGCTCTTGGCATTACAAGCATAAACTTGTTTACCGTCAGCCTCAACAAGACAGACACGACATGCCAATGTCGGAGAACATCTAGTTAAGTAACAGATTGCTGGTATAAAGATGTCATTTGCACGAGCAGCGTTTAAAATAAACTCACCCTCTTGTGTCTCAATCTCTTTTCCATCGATATTTATAGTTATTTTACTCATGGGCAACTCTCATTATTTTGGATTTTTCAAATCTATATCTACTAGCATCTACATCCATATCAAATGTAGGGTTAAGTGCTATTGTACCTTTTAGATCATCATCTTGTTTAAACTCTCTAACGATAGTTTGTGATCCAAACGATATCTCTACTCTATCTCCATCAGAGATTCTAGCTGCTGCTGCAAACTGTAGGGAACCTCTAAGTGACTCATCTTTTTCTAACTGTTTTGTAACATTTGTATAGGCGTTAAATTGTAAAACAGGATTTGAATGATAAATTACAGTGCCATTAAACTCTGGCAAATCATCAAGCTCTTCAAGTTTTCCATCTGCCTTGCACTCAACTTCATCTAGCAGATAACCTCTCTCATCAGCACCTTGTGGTGAAAGAAAGTTTTCTAATCTATCAAATTCAATATTTTTAAATCCAGCACTGCTATTTAAATCTGGGGTATAATCAGTAGTATTTGCACAATCTAAGCCACAACTAACTCCACTAATTCCACATGCCAAGGCTATATCATATAGAGTATATCCATCAAAATTAAGTGCTACATTTGTAGGCAATACCCTATTATCAACATTAACAAAAGTTCCCTCTTGCTGATTAAGTGCCGGTATTGCTAAATCTGCTTCACCTAGTGATGAAATTCTGAACTCTCCTTTAGCATTGTATCCCACTACGCTTGAAATATCTTCATCTTTGTCTAAATTACAGATGAGAGATACTCCTAGTGTATTGACTTCATTTGGAACAACAACTAAAGAAAAGTCGCTATATTTTTCTATCATTGCAGCAAGTTTAGCTATATTTGATGCTCTATCATGAGCCATCAAATCATTTCCAACAACTAGAACACGATTTTTAGCACGAGAAAATGACTTCATCATAAAATGAAGTTCTTCTTCACCGATATTACTCTCAGCACCAACATAACCAATATCTAAATCATCAAAGAAAGCTCTCTCATCATCAGCTAAGTCAGCATCTTTTAAAATAGCATTTGCAAGAAGTGCCATAACACCCTCTTCTGTTCCTACCTCGTACTTCATAAATTGTGTTACCACATTTTGTATAAGCGAATCTTCCATAGGGTGAGCGTAAACAATCTTGGCACCATTGTGTCTAGCAGCAGTAGTTAGTGCATATCTTATAGCTGGATTATCAGTAGAAATTCTACTTCCAATTACAATCACCGCATCTGCTTGTTTTAGAGCATCTTGTGAACCACTATGATGTAGTTTGCCACTGACACTACTATAAGAGTTCATAAACTCTTTAAAGACTCTTGCATCTTCATTGAAAAGTTTAAATCCAAATTTCTCTTTTAAACGCTCTAAGATATGCACCTCTTCATTTGTTATCATTGATGAAAAACGAATAGCATCTGCATTTTTCACAGCTTCAACAGCTCTCTTAAAAGCATCTTCATCTTTTGTAGCACGATTGTCAAAGTCAAAACCAAAACGACCTGCTCCACACAGAGTAGAAAATTCAAAATCATTCTTAACTCTATATATAGAATCCTCACCGTTTATACCAACATGCCTAGTCTCATACTCTAGTGGACAACCGGCAGAACAGTGAGCGCAAGTTGCAGGAACACGGCTTAGTTCCCAAGCATTTGCACTATATTTAAACTCAGAACCGACTAACGCTCCAACAGGACAAACAGCTATACACTCTCCACAAAAAGTACAATCAAGAGTCTCTGAATCTTTAGGGATAATCGTTGAACTATATCCACCAAACTTAACTTCGATAGCATCATCACCAATTATCTCATTACAGACATGAACACATTTTTCACATAAAATACATAAAGATGGATCATAGTTTATAACTCCCCAATTTTCCAACTTACGAGACTGATCTTTTGCACTGAAATTTTGTTTTGCTACACCAAACTCTAAAGTTTTATTTTGTAGATCACACTCACCGGACTTATCACAAACACCACACTCTAAAGGATGATTAACATCATAAAGCTTCATAATGTTTGTTCTCTCTTGCTCTAACTCTTTTGTGTTTGTTGTTATCTCAATACCCTCTGTTGGAGGAGTATTACAAGATAAAACAAAACCGTCAACTCCTTTTGCCTCAACAACACACATACGGCATGATCCAGCAGGAGTAGTTTTAGAGAGGTAACACATAGTAGGAATATAGATGTCATGTCTGCGAGCTACCGTTAAAATAGTCTCACCTTTTTTAGCTTCTACAGAGAGTCCGTCAATCTTAAAATTTATTAATTTTTCCATCATCCCTCCTCCTAAGTCGCTACCATAGCGATGTAATAACAACGCATACAACGATCAGCTTCACTCATAGCTTCATCTTGTGTAAATCCTAAGTTCACCTCTTTGTTGTTGTCTTTTCTTACATCAACATCCAGAACTTCACTCTTAGATCTTCCTAAACCAGGTAACCAACCACTGATTTTCTCTTTTTTATTATAAACTTTAAGTTTATGCAGGTGATCTTCCATAATCTCATCATCTGTTAAAGTGATTTCTCCACCATTTTGGATATATCTACTCATTACAGAAGATGCTCTTTTTGCTTGACCAACAGCATTTACAATAGTCATCGGACCATATTCACAATCTCCAGAAGCAAAAACACCTTTGTGTGAAGTCATATAATCAACACCATTAGTCTTGATGGTTCCCCAAGATGTCATATCTATTTCCCACTCCTCTGGTAGCAAAGACAACTCAGCACTTTGAGAGACTGCAGGAATTAAAAAGTCAGTCTCTATAATGTAAGACTCACCCTCAATCTTAACAAGTTGCGCTCTACCACCATCTGGATCTGGAACTAATTCAAACTTATCTACTAAAAGAGATTTTAAAACATCATCTTCATCATTCATAGTGTTTACAGCAGAGTGGAAAAGAAACTCAACGCCCTCTTCTACTGCTTCATGATACTCTTCATATGTCGTATTACGAATAATAGTCTTCTCATCACGACGATAAATCATATAGACTTTTTTAGCGTTTGCACGAATAGCACATCTCACAACATCCATAGATGTAAATCCACCACCAACACAAACAACTGTTTTACCGGTTAAATCAACTGCTTTACCTATGCGATACTTATCCCAAAGATTTATTTGATCAAGCATCTCAATAGCAGACCAGTATCCAGCTATCTCAAATCTTTCATTATCACAACGAACTTTTTTTGATATACGAGTTCCTGTTGCAATCATTGTTGCATCATACTCAGTATCAAATCTTCTCATATCGTCTGCACTGATTTTAGAGTTAACTATAAAATTAACTCCCATATCTCTTACACACTCTATATCTTGATTATATTTATCAATCGGCATTCTATACTCTGGAACACCAACCGCAACTTCACCGCCTAAAACAGGAAGCTCTTCATAAACATCAACTTCAATACCCTCAGCTGCTAAATAATAGGCAGTAGTAAGACCGGCAGGTCCAGCGCCAATAACAGCTACTTTTTTATCAACTTTTGGTTTTTTTTCTATAGGATGAAAAAATCCAAAACCGTGATCAGTTTCATAATCAGCACCCAATCGTTTTAGTTCCATAATTGATACAGGAGAATCGAGGTTTGTACGACGACAAGCATCTTCACATGGATGTGGACAAACACGACCACAAACATGTGCTAGAGGCATAGTTTGACGAGTTGCTTTAAGAGAATCATCAAATCTTAAATCTCTTACACCCTCAATATAACCGGGAATATCTACATGAGCAGGACAGGCATCTGTACATGGTGCTGTAATCTTGGCTATATATCCAACTTCATCGTTGTAATGCTTAGATGGTTTTTGCTCATTTATAGATGCCATAAACTCATCTTCAAAGTGATTCATCAAATCTAAGATAGGATTGGGAACTGTTTTTCCAATCTCACACTTAGATGTAATCTGCATACTTTTACCAATCTCTTTTAAGTGTTCTAAATCAGATACTGCACCTTCACCACGAGCAATCTTATCAAGGGAATCATACAGGATTCTTCCACCCCATCTTCCAGGAGCACATCTTCCACATGCCTCAGAATACTCTTGATACTGAGCAGCATATTCCATCGCTAAACGGATTACATCTACATCTTCATCAAAGAGTGATACACCATCCCAACCTATAAAGGCTTTAGAGGTGCGATTTTCATCATATTGTGCCGGTAAATTATAAGCTGATTCTTCCCACTCTTCTTGGGGTTTACCGACATTATTTATCAGTTCACCGTTCCAAGTAGAAAAATAGACTTTACTCAAAATTCAAATCCTATCACTATTTTTTAACTACGATAGTCCAGTCGACTTCGTTAAACTTTAAAGAGTTCATCAACTCATAACCACACTCTTTTACTAAATCAGCTGATCTTTGAATTGCTGTAAAATCACCAATTTCAAATAAAAAAATTGCAACTTCACTAGCATTATGAGAAGCTAAAATCTCTTTCATACGAGGTTCAAACTCATTCTTTAGTTTTCTTAAATCATATCTTTTCATTAGTTTATATCCTCGCTATCAGTCTGCTCTCGAACTCCAACATTTAAGTCGGAAATTACTTCGCTACAAAAGCAAAGCTCTTTGCTTTTTTCACTAATCATCTGTCAACCTCACCAAATACAATATTCGTAGTACCAATAATAGAAACAACATCTGGAATATAGTGACCAGGTAAAAGGTCAGTTAAGATTCCCGTATGCCAAAAAGATGGAGCACGAAGCTTCAGTCTATACGGATATGGTCCACCTTGAGAGTTTATGAAATAACCAAGCTCACCTTTTGGTGATTCAGTTGCAACATATACTTCACCAACTGGTGGTCTCATACCTTGGGTAACTAAAACAAAGTGCTGCATTAAAGAGTAATTTTGAGTCATAATATCTAGCTTTGGAGCAGAGATATATTTAGGTGCATGAGCCATTAACTCAGTTTGATTATTTTTAACACACTCTACATACATATCTATACATTGATAAAGAATTTTTGCAGACTCTCTCATCTCTTCCATATATACACGGTAACGAGCAAAGTTATCACCTTTGTCTGAGTAGGGTACATTAAATTCTACTTCATCATATAACTCATACGGTTCTTCTTTACGAATATCCCAAGCTACACCTGAAGCTCTAAGCATTGGACCTGTACAAGCCCATGAGAGTGCCATTTCAGTTGGTATAGTCCCAACTTCTTCCATTCTCATAAGCCAGATACGGTTAGTATCAAGCAGATCTTCATAATCTTTAATATTTGCAGGAAGCTTGTCTAAAAAGTCTTTTAGTTGAGCTATAAATGTATCTTGAATATCTAAAGGAACACCACCGATACGAATAGCAGAGTGAGTAAGTCTAGCTCCACAATAACCCTCGATAATATCCATCAAGTACTCTCTCTCACGGAATGTATACAAGAATACTGTCATAGCACCAATATCAAGTGCAGTAGTAGCTAACCAAAAAAGATGACTCATTAAACGGTTAATCTCTAAAATCATCATTCTGATAACTTTAGCACGGCGAGGAACTTCTAAACCTACAAGCTTCTCAACAGCTAAAGCAAAACCATAGTTGTTTGATGATGAAGCTATATAATCCATACGGTCTGTTGTCGGCATAAACTCATTATAAATCATATTTTCAGCCATCTTCTCCATACCACGGTGAAGATACCCAACATCTGGATGAGCTTTTACAATCTGCTCTTGTTGAAGATGAAGCATTAAACGGAGTTGTCCGTGAGCAGAAGGATGCTGAGGACCAAAGTTTAAAACAAGTTCATTATCGTCTCTGTCAAACGAGATATTTTCAAAAAACGGTGTTAATCTATTTGTTACTTGCATATTACTACCTATTTATATCATCAATAATTACTGATGACTCTTTATCAAATTTCTTAATCAAGAACACACCACCATCTTCTTGGTAGGTTTGCTCTGTTTCAGGCTCATCACCGGTGATTTTAGTTCCTTTAGGTACTTCATGACCTAAACGAGAGAATCTCTCGGAGTCATATCTGTCAACTCTTGCTGTATCACGAAGTTCTGGACCTATAATGTCTCTAGCTTCTTTTCCGTAAATCTTATCTACCTCATACCAAGCAGCAAACTCATCACCTTGAAGTGGGTAAGTTTTAAGAAGAGGATTTCCTTGCCAGTCATAAGGCATAAGAATTCTTTTCATAAATGGATGTCCGTTTGCTTCGATACCAAACATATCAAACATCTCTCTCTCTGCCCAATCAGCTGAGCGAAAAAGTGGCTCTACCGAATTAACAGCTTCTCCATTTTCTATAGTCATTTTGATACGGATTCTTTTTGCTTTATTCATACTAAGCATCTGATAAAAAATCTCAAATGAGTTGCTTTTTGCTATGAAATCTATAGCACTCATCTCTGAAAGTTGTGTATATTCCAACTCATCTCTTAAAAGTTCAAGCACTTTGTAATTATCTTTTGGATTGATAAAAACAACCATCTGTTCTACTTGAATATATGAATCAAGAACTTCAAACTTAGCTTTAATCGCAGCTAAATCTGCTGCAAAAACTTCATCACTAGCTACATCTTGTTTAGGAACTTGAGGTGCAACATGAAATCTATCTGTATAATAAGGCTTTTTCTGAACATTGTCTTTTGGCGTATAGGCTCTCATTACATTAACCTTTTTGGTTTTTGTGCTTTACTAGCAGAGTTTGCTCTAATCTTCTTTTGAAGTAACATAACCCCATACTGAAGCGTCTCGGGACGAGGTGCACAACCCGGAAGATAAAGATCAACAGGGATAATTCTATCAACACCTTGAACAGTTGCATAAGTGTTAAACATACCACCTGTATTTGCACATGAACCCATAGAGATAACCCATCTAGGTTCAGTCATCTGGTCGTAAAGTCTTTTGATAAACTCAGAGTGCTTCTTAGTAAGTGTTCCTGCAACAATCATTACATCTGATTGACGAGGAGAAGCACGGAAAATCGTACCAAATCTATCGAAGTCATATCTTGAAGCTCCTGCTGCCATCATCTCAATACCACAACAAGCAAGACCATAAGTCATCGCCCATAAAGAGTTTGAACGACCCCAGTTTGCTAATTTATCTATACTTGTAAGTGCTACTGGTAAACCACCACTTTTTGTATAATCTACTTTATGTTGTGCCATTCAAGCGCTCCTTTTTTCCATGCATATACAAAACCGATAGTTAATAGTCCTATAAACATTAACATCTCAACGAAACCAAACCAACCAAGCACTCTAAAATCTACTGCCCACGGAAACATGAAGATAATCTCAACATCAAACAGTAAAAAAAGCAAAGCAAATAGGTAAAATTGTGGTGAAATCCTATTTGGTTGTCTTGTAACCTCTGGTCCACACTCATAAACTGAAAGTTTAATCTTTTCAGAATCTTTTGCTGCTAACGCACGACTCGCCCAACGAGCAGCAACCGTCGTTGCCATAAATGCACCAAATGTTATAACAAAAAGTACAAATACCCCAAAATACGGATTTGCAGTACTGATATGTTCCATATAACCTACCTTTAAATTATTCTTTGTTTTCATACACTTAAAAATATTAGCTACACACTAAAATATTTTTACGCACTATTAGAAAAAACAGTTACTTGCACTATAACCAAAAGTCTATTAAATGAAAGAGTATAGTGAGTGAAGTAGTGCTAAATGTCACAAATCGCAACACTAACTTTGGTATGTAAAAATGAGTGTGTAGAATAGTAATACAGAAGCAAAAACCTGCTAAAAATCTACTTAAATAGTGCCTCTAAAAATTACTTATTTAAAAAACCCATGGATTTTTCACTATCAAAGTTTGCATCTTTCTCTCTTTTAATCTCCTCTATAAAATCATCAAGAGTAAAAACAGGTTCCTCTCTTACTGCTACTTTATAGGCTGTATTTTTCACTATTAGATTAATTTGTCCACCCGTTAGAGCATACTTTGAAAGAGGAATCACATCAAAATCTTCATCATATGGAGCATCAAGTGGCAACATCAACTCCCATAACTTTACTCGTTGTAACTCATCGGGTTTTTTAAACTCTATCTTATAGTTAAAGCGTCTTGAAAAGGCTTTGTCTATATTCTCAAGTAAATTTGTAGTTGCTATAAGCATACCTTTAAAGTTTTCTATCTGTTCTAAAAAGATATTTTGCATCTGATTGTGCATCTGGTCTGCACTTGAGCCTATACCACTCGAACGGGAACTTAGAAACTGGTCTGCTTCATTTAGCAAAAGTATAGGCTCGGATTTTGTTTTTTCGCTAAGTTCATAAAAAGTATCAAAAATTTTACGAACATTTTTTTCACTCTCACCTACATACATAGAGAGAATTTTAGAACAGTCAAATGACAGGACTTGTCTTTTTAATGATTTTGCAAGTGAGTTAGCTGTCATGGTTTTACCGGTTCCTGCTGGACCATAAAAAATAATCCGAGCATCTATACCACTCTTTTTATCTTTTACACCCCATGTCACTAAACGGTTAATAACCTCTTTATCAACTTGACGCATCAAGTTTTGCAAAGTATCTTCTGTTTTTTTGTTCAGAACAACATCTTGAAGTGTAGTTTTACTCTCAACAAGCTCAAAAATATCTTGAGTCTCCATAAGTGCATTTAGCTTTAAACGGCGAACTTTTTTATTTTTTTGTGGATGAATAATACTTTGAAGCACCTCATCTACTATATAAAAAGCTCTTGAAATTCCACCAAAAGGATTAAGCATCTCTTCATAATCAATAACCCCAGAACTAAGCAAATTTGAGCCATCTTCAAGAAGTGAACGATTTTTAATCCTTTCATACTCATCTAATGAGATTAACTCTATAAGAGTATTCATCTCACGCAAAGAGGCATCCGTTGCACTATACTCTTCACGAAGCAGTGCTATAAAGATAACCTGTTCATAAGTTGTCATCTTTTTTTGTTTGAAAAATTTATCTAAAACCAAACTCTCTGAAGTTTGAACTATTCGCTCTTCTATGCGTTTTTCAAGAAGATGTAATTTACTCTGTACTCTAGCTATTCCCAAAGAGTGTTCATGTACATTTTGGCGAATGGCACTCATCTTTTGATAAAGCTCAATCCTGTAAAACTGATCTTGAAGATACTCTAAATGATCTGCATATGGTTTAATATCAGGCAAATCTGCATCTAGCGTACCATCTTGAAGAAGTTTTAAGAATGATGGAGAGAGACCTACTGCCGTATTTAAAAGTTCGAGTGGAGTTACATCTGAAATCTTCATAGGAGTAAAACTCTGCTGATGGAACCAACCAAGTTCAAGAAGAATTTTTACCTCTTGAAGATGGTTGATATACTCATATTTATCACTGCCATAAAGGTCTTGAAGAAGTTCTAAAACAAGAACATCATCTTGACCCTGCACAAACTTTTTTGCTAAATACTGAAGCATCAAAGCTTCAGCACTACTACATTTCAAGTGTATAAATATTTTTGATTTTTCAATCTTTTTTATCTCTAAAAAATTAACTAGCGTTTTCGTAATAGTTCCTTAAAATTTATAGCCGATACCGGTTGAGACAAGAAGTACATCTGAGTTTGTAAATTCTCCATCTATGGAATCATTTTTAACTTTTCGACTCTCTCTCATAGAATATAAAACTGCTAAACCAACATCTAACTCTTTGCTTATCTGATAACGACCACCAAAAGAGAGTGAAAGAGAATTTGAACCTGGCAACTCAAAACCTAAAGTCTCTTCTGGAACAGGAGATTCATCATAAACAGCACCAGCCATCAGTGTTACAGCATCTAACTCTTGAGTTATACCTAAACGATAAGCACTTGTATCTTTCCAGTCTTTTGTTTTTGGGTCATCAAAAGCAGCAGTTAATATAGGAGTACTTAGAGCTCCCTCATAACCAAAATCCAACTCTTTATATGCAGACCACATATTTCTCTCATATACAAACTCTATTGTTGTTTTTGAAGGAAGAGTATATGCCAATGCTAGAGAAGCACTTGCAGGAAGTGGTACGGTTACACTGCCATCTCCATCATAAGTACCAAACATAACATTTTCACTAAGTTCAGCTTTTCCTTCTATTGTTAAATTTACTTGGGAGCGATATGTTAAACCAATATCCAAATCCGATGTTGGTTTATAAGCTAATGCTAAGTTATACCCAAAATCAAAAGAGTCACCTGTTAAATCACGAGTGGCTCTATGAGTGGGAACCGGACTAAGCTGCCCATCACTTTTAACTACTCCGGAAGTATATAAAATTCTAAATCCAAAAGCAACTGCAACTTTATCACTAACTGGAATTGCAACAGTTGGATTAACCTCAATAATTTCTAAAGTAAACTCTTGGGATGTTGTTTTTCCAGGTTCTTCATCCCATCTTTTAGATAATCCACCTGGAGAAACAACACTAAGTCCTATACGGGTCTCACCTGCTTTTCCAGATACATAGTGAAGAGATGGAACAAAAAAAGTTTCATTTTCAGCATCTATATCAACATTATTTGTAATAAGACCAAGGCTGGTAGTTGTAGAACCCTGATAATTAATAGGATCCAACCCAATATACATCAAGTCCATTTCCATTTGTTCTTTATCTTCCATAAAAACCATATTTGCAGGGTTGTAGTAAGCTGCATCGGCTCCATGACTATGTGCTATATTTGCTGCACTTAGAGCAACTGCATTTAGTGAAGTCTCTGGAATCTTATATCCACCTGCCATTAAAACCGAAGCCGTTACCAATGATAACAGAGCTATTTTTTTCATATCTACACTCCCTTAAAAAATTCTGTAACAATATTACACAATATCAATTTAAAGAAACTCCTAATTTTCAAAAGAGTAGAGAAGTTCTATCTCCTCTTTCCAGATAGTATCATCAATAGTTTCAAGTATAAGTGGAATATCATCCATCCTCTTATCATTCATCAAAAATCTAAACGCATCTAAACCTATCTCTCCTTTTCCAAGAGAATGATGTCTATCTTTTTTTGAACCAAGTGGTGGCTTAGAATCATTTATATGCATCCCCATCAAGTAGTTAAAACCTACTATTTTATCAAATTCTTCCCAAGTTTTATCGTATGTCTCTCTGGTTCTTATATCATAACCTGCTACAAACATATGGCATGTATCTATACAGATGCCAACTCTATTTTTATCTTCTACCTTGTCTATAATCTGTGCTAGTTGCTCAAACTTATAACCAAGGTTTGAACCTTGACCTGCTGTATTTTCTATAACTGCTTTTACATCTTTAGTTTTATCTAATGCTATATTTATAGACTCCGATATAGCAGTTAAACATTCATCTTCACTTACCTCTTTTAGATGACTTCCCGGATGAAAGTTTAGTCTATCTAAACCTAACTGTTCACACCTCTCAAGTTCATCTATAAATGCCACTCTACTCTTTATAAGTTTTTGCTCATCAGGATGACCAAGGTTTATAAGATATGAATCATGAGGAAGTACATGTTTAGGAGCTATTCCACTATCTTGTAGTGCTTTTTTAAACTTATCTATAGTTTTAGTATCTAATGGTTTAACATCCCATCTTCTTTGGTTTTTCGTAAAAAGAGCAAATGCTTTTGCTCCAATTGCCTCTGCATTTTTAACTGCATTGAAAACTCCACCACTAGCTGAACAGTGTGCTCCTACAAATTTTTTACTCACTCTGTGTCCTTAATCTTAAATAATATCTTGTTTTTTCTATCTTTAAAATATATGGCATGTGCATCTACTCTATAGGTTATTTCCACATGCTTTGATAATATCTTCTGCTCAAAACCATCTTCTGTTTTAACTCTGTTTATTCCATCGTAAATCTCATGACCTAAAAATATATTTTGTAGAATTTCATCAGGATATGATGAGTGAAGATAGTCACTGTTAAAGCCTTTTTTACTCATACAGCCGTCATTTGTGCAAACAAGATGATTTATAGCTATTTTCTCTATCGCTTTACCTGCCATAAATAGTTCTACTTCTATACTTTTATCACTATTTCGTATATAACCAATATCTGCAAATTTCAGTTTAGGGGATTTTATAATGATGATTTTTGTTTGGGTTTGCTCGTAGTTTTTCACACTACAAGCACTAAAAAGCAGAACAACTGCTACTAAGAGATATTTCATCTATTTTTGTATAAATTTACCACACTTTTTATCTGCAGAACCACCGAACTCTTGAATCTCACGAGCCGTACCATTTTTGGCGATTACTTGTCTTTTACACTCATCTTTTGCTATACAAACTTCATTTGAACATCCAATATCTTCAGGAACTTGTGCCATTATATTTTCTCCGTAATTTAATTTTTGAAATTATAGTCAATTTGTCATATTTTTAAACTTAGTAGATTAAATTAAATAAATTTTGCTACAATTTCCACATGCCAAAGCTTTTAAATCAATTTCGCTCATTTTACTTTAGAAACTACCCTGATGAGATAGAAGTTCTCATAGAATACTTCGCTGTTTTTGGTGGTCTTGGTTGGAGGGTTGATACTTCAAAACCAATTACTTTTCTTATAGAAGAACTTATACTGCAAAATTTTGACACACTTAATGAAAGAATAGAACAACTTACACTTGGGCAACAAACTAACAAGCGTCTCTTGCGTGCTTTAGCAATTGGAGACAGACGAATCTTCTCTGCATTTAGAAAAGCTGGACTAAACAATGCCAATGGTGGTTCATGCCTAAATTACCTACAAGAAAAGGGTCTTATCAGCATAAAATACTCAAGAGAGGAACCTGCAAAAAGTTTAAGTCCAAATTCAAAACTAAAAAGAGAAGTTGCAAGACACAGAATCTCACATAAAGTTCTCTTTACACAACCTTTTGTAAGGTTTTGGTTTTACTTTATTGCACCACATACAAAAGATATATTAGAAAAAAATTATGAAAATCTTTTCAGAGATTTTGCCATAAGACAAAACAGCTATACCAGTTTGGTTTTTGAAGAGTTATCAGAGATTTTACTAAACTATCACATCAGAGATTCTCAAATCTTAAGTTCTGGAAGCTACTGGGATGCAAAAATTGAGATAGATATTTTAACTATAACAGACGATGAAAAGGTTTTCGTAGCCGAATGTAAATGGACAAATCATAAGGTTAATAAAAAAGAGTTGCATAAACTACTCCAAAAGTGTGAAAAACTAGGTATCAAACCAACACAAATAGCTCTCTTTTCTAAAAGAGGCTTTTCAAAAGAGTTGATGAGCAACCAAGGAAAAGATTTAGCACTCTATAGTTCCAAAGATTTTGAAGCACTTCTAAAAAATAGTAAAAAAGATGAGTTGATAGAAGATTTTATTATCGATTAAGAGACTACACGAAGAGCTGTATATGCCTCTTGCAGTAGTTGAAACTTTTGAGTGTAGTGATCAAGCATATTTGGATTTTCATGAAAAACCTTATCTGGATGATAAACTTTGGTAAGCTTTTTATAACTCTTTTTAAGAGCATCTTGACTCGCTCCGATTGGACACTCCAAAATAGTATAAAAATGAGTATTTTTATCTCTTGTATCCTCTCTGCACAAATCACCAAAACTAAAACTTGCAAAGTCTGAATACAACTTACTCATAAAATGATTATCGTAAGTATATTGAATCTGATAGTGTAATATATGTCGTTTATTTAAGGCTCTTTCAAATCTGGCTTTTGCCCTATAATCAGAAACATTTATAACCAAAGAGAGATCTGTTCCTCTCTCCACATAAACTTCTAACTGTGAACGAAGATAGGTAGTTACCCAAGCATTAGGATAATCAAGTGAGATTAAGACTGTATCCCTATCATAAGCATATAGATTAACTTTTACATTCTGAGGTTCTTGAAGTTTATCAAGTTCTATTTTTATGGGTTGTTTTTTATACTTTAACATTGAACGCAGAAAAAATTCATGTGAAAATTCATTGTTTGAAGCATAATGTTCACTAAGTTTAGATAAAAAATCTTCTCTAACTTCTTTTAAAGTCTCATTTTTAAATACTAAAACAGATTTTGGCAAAAAGAGCATACCCCTAGAATGTTTGTTTAAAAAATCTTTCATCCAACTACTGTTTAGCGTATCAAATCCCATTGTGATAAGTATAAGATTATTACGCAATACAATATTCATAACTCTACCTTTTGCCTTTCAAAGCAAAATCAGTTCCAATTATTGAGTATGCTTTAGGTTTTCTATCTCTTAAAAGTCCCCAATACTCTCGTTGTTTTGCATTTTCTTCTAAGTCAAACTCAGCGTAAATAATTTCTTCTTTATCACGAGATGCTTCAGCTATTTTTGCCCCTCTGTAATCTGTTATAAAAGATGAACCGTAAAATGTAAGTGTGCAACTCTCACCGACTTCTACTCCTACTCTATTTGCAACAACAACAGGAACTGTATTTGTAGCAGCGTGACCCATCTGAACTCTCTGCCAATGCTCCTTTGAATCACCCCCAATTTCTGGCTCACTTCCTATGGCAGTAGGATAAAAAATAATTTCAGCGCCCATTAGAGTTAAAGCCCTAGCAGTTTCACAAAACCACTGATCCCAACAAATACCTACACCGATATTTCCATGTGTCGTACTATAAACTTTAAACCCACTATCTCCAGATTTGAAGTAAAATTTCTCTTCATATCCATGACCATCTGGAATGTGAGTCTTACGGTAGTTATCCATAACAGTTCCATCTGCATCTATAACAACCAGTGAGTTAAAACACTCTTCTTCGCTTTTTTCAAAATAACTGACTAATATAACTACTCCTAACTCTTTTGCTAGAGAAGAAAACTGTTTTATTAGTAAGTTGTTTTTTAGTGGTTTTGCCCATGAAAAATACTTTTCATCTATATCTTTACAAAAGTAGAGAGATTCAAAGAGTTCTGGTAAAAGAATGATTTTAGAACCATTTTTTGCAGACTCTCTTACTAATCTCTTCGCTTTCATCAAATTGGTATTTTTATCTTCACTCATACTCATTTGAATTGCAGAAATTTTCAGCATTACTATACTCAATTAACCTCTGCTTGTAATCTCTATAAGATGATAACCAAATTTAGTTTTAACAGGTCCGTGAACAACACCCACTTCTTTATTGAATACAACTTCATCAAATTCATCAACCATCTGTCCAGGGCGAAATCTACCTAAATCTCCACCATCAGAACGAGAAGGACATTTTGAATTTGCTTTTGCTACGCTCTCAAATGAAGCTCCAGCCTCTATCTCTGCTTTTAAAGCATTACACTCATCCTCTGTTTTTACCAATATATGTCTAGCTTCTGCATGAACCATAAATCTTCCTTATTTAAAATATTTTGTTATTTTACTATATTTTAAAGAAATTGCGTTAAAATTAAAAACAAAAACAAAAAAGGGGAGAGAATATGAAACTGTTTAACATTAGTGTAGCTATGATAGTTGCTATCGGCATGGCAACAACAGCAAACGCAACTCTTAAAAGTGAAAAAATAACTCTAAAAAATAATAGGATTTTAGAATATAATAAACTACCATCACCTGTAGATACTGTCCTCGAAGCATTTTCTGATGGTATTTTTTACGGAAGAATAAGAACCAATATGTTTATGTATGATTGGAGAGACAATAGTACTTCGAGAGTAGATAACAGAGCCATGGGTATTGGTGGTAGCTTTATCTATAAAACTGCTCCACTCTTTGGGTTAAGTGCAACTGCCGGATTATATACTTCTCAAAACCCATCTTGGTTTAATGAAGATGTGGGAGATGTTGGGATTGTAAAATCCGGTAAAGATACTTTTAGCCGTTATGATACTCGAGAAACCGGAAACTACGGCATGACACTTTTAGGTCAAGCCTATCTGCAGTATGATATAGCCAAAACATCGATTATTGGTGGTCGCCAACTATTTGAGTCTGTTTTTACAAAATCAAATGACACGAAAATGGTTCCAAATGCTTTTGACGGCATAACTGCTACCATAAAAGATATTGATAACACAACGATAAAAATAGCATATCTGGCAAAACAGAAACTTCGTGACCACACGACTTCACATGATGTTATAGCCTACAATGGTTGGGAAGAAAATGATGACTCAGCTGTAAATAAAAACTTAACAGTTGCAAAGATAGGAGATAATAACTCTCTCTCAATCGCATCTATCTCAAACAAATCTATAAAAAACTTAAAAGCAGATATAAGCTATGCCTTAGTTCCTGATCTGCTTAGCAACTTAGCACTTGAAGCTCAATATACTATACCTCTTAGTGGTGATTGGAAAGTAGCGCCAGCCATTAGATATATGCAACAGTTCGATCACTTAAACTCATCAACTTCAGTGGCAAATCTTAGTGCTACAAGTACGGTAGGATATAAAGATCCAAACTCTTTAGATACTAATTTATTAGCTATAAGATTAGATGTGAAAAAAGGGAAATTTTTGACTCGTTTAGCTTACTCTCAAATTGCCGATGAAGCAGATTTTGTAACACCATGGCGTGGATTTCCTACTGCTGGATTTACTCGTGCCATAGCTCAGTACAACTGGAGAGCAAACACTAAAGTCTACATGCTAAGAACCGGCTATGAGTTTGGTGAAGATGGTTTACTTCCTGGATTTACTATATTAACCCGTTATGCCATACAAGATTTTGATGATAAAAAAGATGAGGTTCAAGCAGATTCAAATGTACTGCAGATAGAACTACAAAAAAATATAGGTAAAAACTTAGAAGCTAAAGTTAGACTTGGCTTTGTAAGTGCAGACAACTCTATACTTAAATCAAACGGTGTTGATTATAAATCAGATGTTTCATACAATGAATATCGTTTTGAGTTAAACTACTTCTTTTAGAGTTCAAGCAACACAGTATCTCTTCGTGTTGCTTCAAATTTTTTACATCCACTCTCAAAAGCAGCACCCTCACCGACTAAAATACACTTATGTTTTGCTCTTGTAATTGCCGTATAGATTAACTTTGTATTGTGCATAATAAAATGAGAAAATGTTATAGGGATAACAACTATATCGTACTCCATACCTTGGACTTTGTGTATAGTAAGTGCGTAAGATAGCATTAGATATGGCTTTAGTTCCTCATACTCATAAACAACTACTACATCCTCATTTGGATAAAAAACAAAAACCTGTTCTTCATCTTCATCTATCTTAAAAAGAAGCCCGTTCATCCCATTAAATACTCTTCTTTGGTTGGAATCATCCCCATTTTTAAATCCTTCAGCACTCCAAGAAGTCATATTTTCATTTTTTATATGAACCACCTTATCCATAAGTCTAAACTCAACTAAACCTTTTTTGACACACTTTTTAGGATTTGGATTAAAATACTCTTGTAAAATTTTATTTAGATTTATCGTACCTAAAGTTCCACCCTTCATAGGTGTTATAACTTGAAAATAGTTTAGATACTCTTTTATCTGTTTATTGCTTAGTCTATATCTTGCTTTTTCTATGGACTCTACAACGCGATGAAGAATCTCGACTACAATTTGTTGAGAGTTTTGCTCTCTCATCTCTTTTAACTCATCATTGGAGAGGCTATTTCTCATAGCATAGTAATTTTGCATACTCACATCTACAAATTCAAAATCATCATACTTTTTTCTATACTCCGGTATTTGACCCTTTCGTATATCATTTGCTATAAGCGTTATGGCTTGTTCTTCACTTTGACGGTAAATCTTTGTAAGCTTAACTATTGGTGCCAACTCCAGTGTCAAAACATCACTTAAAACATTTCCGGCACCAATAGGTGGAAGTTGTGCATCATCTCCTACGATAATCACTATTGCTTTTTTACTAATCTTGAGTAGAAGTTTTGCAAAAAGTGATGAGTTAATCATAGAAGCTTCATCTATGAGCATAACAGAGAAAGGAAATGAATCACTCTTTTCATACCTTACTAAAAGTGACTGTATGGTAGCACTATCATAACCTGTTGTATCTGCAATTCTCTGAGAAGCTATACCACTTAAAGCACAAGTCATAATCTCTTTTTTCTCATATCTAGTGTTTAACAAATCCAGTATAGTTTTAGAAGTTGTACTCTTTCCTGTTCCTGCATAACCAACTAAAAAAAGTATAGATGCTCCACTGTTTATCTTAAGAACTGCCTCTTTTTGTTGTTCACCAAGCTTCAAATCACTATCTGCCAAAAAAACATCAATATCTTTAACAAAACCACCACTATCAAGTTTTGCTCTTGTTTTAATCGTATCATAAATAAATTTTTCTGCATCATATAGTCTTGCAGGTGAAACTCTGTCGTTTTTCATCTGTACAATATTTTGTTCGGCAACTCTTTGAACCAAAATAGATTCATAAAGATTCTCATCCCCACTAAACGAAAGCAGTTCATCAAGTTCACGAAAAAGTATATCTTTTGCTACACAGCTATTACCCTGCTGTTGGCAGTAGTTCAAAAGCAGATAATCCATAGCAGATGCTATACGATTTTCATCTGTTTTTTTCAGACCCATTTTAAGAGCCAACTCGTCTGCTCTTTTGAAACCGATGGAGTTTATAGAAGTTAAAATATATGGGTTATCTTTGATTTTTGAACACGGTGCATCTACATCTTTCATAGCAGTTGCTATGGTTGTTAAAAGCACAGGAGAAACATCATATGGACTCAAAAACTCCCCTAACTCTCTCATAGAACGAAACTTTTTCCATGAGGTTTGAATCTTTTTAAGTCGTTTCTCTTTTATACCGTTAAACTCTAGTAGTTTTTCTATATCATTATCAAGTATCTCTATAAGTCCATCTTCACCAAACTTCTCTATAAGTTCAGCCGAAAGCTTTTTTGTAAAACCTTTTACGATTTTATTTAGAAAGAAAAAGAGTTGATTTTGATTTACTTTGATAGAGTCAAACTTAAAAGTTCTACCATATTTTGGATGTTCATTCCACATGCCATGAAGAGTGATAGCAGAATCTTTAATATTTTGCACAGCACTCTCATAGTAAGTTCCACTAACTTTCTCACCACTCTTTAAAACAGCTATAAAAAAGCCCTCATCTTCAAATAAAATTTTGTCGATTTGACCTATGATTGTTTGATTCAAGATTTA
>JAYELK010000129.1:0-9334 GCA_034717415.1 Campylobacterota bacterium
CTCTAAAGGATGCAATTTATAGCGTAGGTGGGAAATTTAAACAGCGTTTTATGATGAGAAAAGATATAAACGGCACTGAAGATTATATACTCGGAAATTATCAGTGGAATGTAGAGACTCAGAAATGGCAAGGCTTTAAACCATGGAAATATTGGTATAAAGATGCTTATCCACATGCCAACGAAGAACTGCCGACTTCAAGAGCTTGTGATGGTTGTCACTTCAATGGTTTTATGTCAAGAGAAAAAAGAGTTGAGAGTGGTATAGCATGTGAATCATGCCATGGTCCGGCATCTAAGCATGTAGCTGATCCAAAGTCTAAACTATATTTAGCGTCACTAAGCGACCCTGTTAGACAAAATGAAGTCTGTTTACAGTGTCATATGAGAAACCGAGATATTCGTCTCAGAGACCAAAATATTAGTGAGATTTATGGAGATGCAAGAGACTATCCTTTTGGTTATGAAGCCGGAAAATCACTTAGTAAATATAAACTTGTTGCTCCTTTTGTGCTTGGGCAAGAAACAAAAGAGTTTTATGCAAATGGCATGGGTAAAAAAAATCGTATGCAGGGAAATGAATTTGTTCACTCTATGAAAGCTAAGCATGGGATTACTTGTATAAATTGTCACGACCCACATACTCTTGAACCAACTGCAGAAAAAAACACAGGAAATGCTCTGTGCATGAAGTGTCATAGTTTTGGTTCCCCTATCGGACCACATCAAAGTTCTTTAGAAAAACATACAAAACATAAAGCAGATTCAAAAGGCTCTCTCTGTGTTGAATGCCACATACCAAAGGTTGCTAAACATACAGGGAAATCCCCTATAACCGTTAGAACTCACTCATTCGGCTTTGTAACACCAAAAGAGACCCTTGCATATAAAATGCCAAAAGAAACAAATGCTTGTTATGCTTGTCACAAAGAGAGAGGTATGAAAACCCTACAAAATGACTTGGAATCATGGGGAATGATTAGCTGGGACAAAAGATAAAAAACTTTTCATAAGCCAAAGATAGTATAATTGCGATATATTATAAGAGGCTTCCACATACTATGAACTATTTCGCAAAAAGAATTATCCCATGTCTTGATGTTAAAGATGGACGAGTTGTTAAAGGTGTTAACTTTGTCGGTCTAAAAGATGCGGGTGATCCAGTTGAAGTCGCTCGAAGGTACAATGAAGAGGGTGCTGATGAACTTACATTTTTAGATATTACTGCTTCATCTGATAATCGCGATACTATCGTAGATATTGTAGCAGAGGTTGCAAAAGAGATTTTTATTCCCCTAACTGTTGGTGGTGGAATTAGAAAACTTGACGATATTTACTCCCTTTTAAATGTAGGCTGCGACAAAGTAAGTGTAAACTCTGCAGCCATCAAAAGACCTGAACTTATTGACGAGGGTGCTAAAAGATTTGGTTCTCAATGTATTGTAACTGCGATTGATGTTAAAAGAGCAGGGGATAGGTACCATCTGTTTTTAAATGGTGGAAGAGTTGATACTGGGCTTGATGCAGTTGAATGGGCAAAAGAGGTGGTCGATAGAGGCTGTGGAGAGATTTTACTTACTTCAATGGATGCTGACGGTACAAAAGCTGGATTTGAGTTAAACATTACAGAACAAATCTCTAAAGCTGTAAATGTACCCGTTATTGCAAGTGGTGGAGCAGGGACAATGCAACATATAAGAGAGGCTTTTGATTGTGGCGCTGATGCTGCACTTGCTGCTAGTATCTTTCACTATAAAGAGATAGATATTATGGACTTAAAACGCTACCTACATGATAATGGAGTGGCAGTTCGTTTATGATTATCTGTGCTGGAAATAATGAGACTTTTGATTTTGCTCAACCTATGGGAGTAGGGCTGATTGAAACTGCTATGAATCTAACAAGACTCTGCTTGTTTGATAAACCTGAATTTTTACTCTTTGTAGGTTCGGCTGGAAGCTATGGTAATCATAAAATATTTGACATAGTAGAATCAAAAACTGCTTCAAATATTGAACTTGCCTTTTTAACAAATGATGCTTACACTCCCCTTGATAATGTAGTATCAACCAATACAACAAATATAAAAGATATAGTTGTAAACTCATCAAACTATATCTCCACATGCCAAGAGATAACTAAAAAGTTTTTACCTCTTGGTATTGAGATAGAAAATATGGAATTTTTTTCTGTATTAAAAATTGCAGAGGAGTTTAATATCCCTGCTGGTGGTGTTTTTTGTATAACGAATTACACTGATGAAAATGCACATACAGACTTTATAAAAAACCATGAAAAAGCTAAAGAGCTTCTATCTCGGCATGTGGCTTTAAGAATTAAGGAACTAACTAACTAATGAATAATATAAAACCCTCATTAATGGACTTCACTCAAAAAGAACTTACAGAGTTGATTAAACCGGCTTTTCGTGTAAAACAGATTTATGGTTGGCTTTATCACCAATACGCTTCTAGTTTTGATGATATGAAAAATATTCCAAAAGCCTTAAAAGAGGAACTAACAGAAAAATTTATAGTAAATCCTTTAACTATTGTAAACAAAGAGATCTCAAACGATGGAACTATAAAATACCTTCTTCAGATGCAAGATGGTAAAACAATGGAAGCTGTTTGGCTTAAGATGAAAGATACTCAACTTGATGATAATGGTGAAGTTATTCAAGAAGCAAAATACACTATCTGTGTTTCAACTCAAGTAGGTTGCAAAGTAGGATGTTCTTTTTGTTTAACTGCTAAAGGTGGGTTTACAAGAAATCTAACCGCTGGGGAGATAGTTTCTCAAGTTGTAACTCTAAAAAAAGATAATGAACATAAACACAATCGTAAAATAAATATAGTCTATATGGGGATGGGTGAACCTCTTGATAACTTGGATAATGTAGCTCAAGCTATAAAAATATTTAAAGAGGAAGAGGGCTTAGCAATTGGTGCAAAACGACAAACTGTCTCTACAAGTGGACTAAGCAATAAAATAGATAAACTTGGAGAGATGGACTTGGGTGTTCACATAGCCATATCTCTACATGCCGTAGATGATAAGCTTAGAAGTGAACTTATACCTATGAACAAAGCACACAATATAGCTTCTATCATAGAAGCAGTTAAACGCTTTCCCATAGACACCAGAAAAAAAGTTATGTTTGAATACCTTGTTATAAAAGGCAAAAATGACGACTTAGACTCTGCTAAAAAGCTTGTAAAACTTTTAAGTGGTATAAAAGCAAAAGTAAATCTAATCTACTTCAACCCATATCCGGGAACACCTTACGAGAGACCATCTAAAGCCGATATGGTTGCTTTTGATGAGTATCTTATAAAACATGGCTTATTGTGTACCATACGAGATTCTAAGGGAATGGATATTAGTGCAGCATGTGGACAACTAAAAGAAAAAACAGAGGAGGAAGTGTAATGACTTATCTTGATATATTTGAAATTATTTTTGTTGTAGTAGTTTTTGCCGGTGGTCTTTACGGTTTTATAAAAGCTGTTCAAAGCGAAGATTGATTACAATCTAGTAATTTTTATGTGATATACTTCCATAAACTTATAAAAGGAGAAGTAATGGCTGAGAAAAAAACAAATACAGACCGTATCAAAAGAATCTACGATTTATGCGAAACACATTTTGGTGATATTCGTTTTGTTGGTATAAAATATCATAAAAAAATTGGCTGGATTGCAAAAGCACAATTTGACGATGGATTTGAAAATCTGACTGCTGATGGTAGTACAAGCGTTGAAGCACTTCGTAATCTAAAAAATCGTGTGAAAAAAATCATTAAAAGATATAACGCAGTATAAAATAGTTAAGATTATAAACGACCAACACACCAGGGAGGTCGTCTATAAGTGTAATAGTACCTTAGTTTTCTTATAAACAAATAATCCCAAACAATCTACAAAATCTTTTCTAATTTTCTTAAAAAAAATATAAATTACTGAAGTTATTTATGGTCTCTTACTTATATTCACACATTGTTGTAAAGTGTGAATATAACAGAAGTGAATAGGGATAAATTTGAAAATTCGTCCATATTTTAAGAACTATTTTATATAAAAATATCCTTAAATTTACTATGCTTGAATATAGCTTAAAGTGCCTATTTTAGGGCTTTACAGAGTTTTATTAAAAGATGTTATATTGATGGTTAAAGTCGTCATTTTTTTATCAGCAAAGTTATTCACACACCCAAAGGGATTCAGAAGGGTTTCACTAATGTTTCATGTGAAACATAGCCTCTTTAAAAAAATCAACTCTACTAATAAAATGATATTTCTTTCCATATAAACTAAATTCTAATTCACTGGCATGAAGAAGCAATCTTGACGCACCACTATTTTTGATTCTATCTTTAGGACTCAACTCTTTATCTAAAAATCTAACTATATCTTCTTCGCTCTGTCCATAAATAGGGTCACCGACTATTGGATGTTTCACATGAAACAAATGAACTCTAATCTGATGCTGTCTTCCTGTATGTGGTGAACATTCCACTAAAGTCATATTGGTTGACGGGAAATACTCCAATGGTTTAAAATCTGTTTTCGAAGCTTTGCCACTCTTATGAACTTTTACAACCATTCTAACTATCGCACTCTCATCTTCAGCTCTTAAAAGAGGTTCTTCAATAGAGATAGATTCTTTAAACTCTCCGTGAACCATTGCAAGATATTTTTTCTTCATATCTCTTTGTTCAAACATCATCTTAATATCTCTTTCACTCTCTCTGTTTTTGGCACACAAAACCAGACCACTTGTTTCTTGGTCAATCCTATGAGCGATATTGGCACCTCGTCCAAACTGGTACTTTAACTCATCTATAAGAGAGTAGGGTGTATTTCTATTTTGAGGATGGATAAGAACTCCACTTGGCTTATCAAACACTACAAACTCATCATCTATGGCATGTGGTACTAAACCTTTTGTTATTGGTTCAAAATAGATAAATTCAAACTCACCCTCTATCTCACCGGCTGTTCTAGTCATAGCTTCACCATTTACAAAGAGACGACCTTTTGCTATTAGTCGCTGTGCCTCTTTTTGAGTATAGTCCAACTCTTTTATCAAATATAAAAATGCTTTCTGTTTTTTTTCTGCAAACATTTTCTTCTTTACAAATGGCAAAATTTACTCCTTATTTAATCAGTTATTTAATATAAATTATGTAAAATAAAAGACTTTAATATATGCGAATTTTAACATAAAAGCATAAGGAACTTATATAATGATAGATAGATACTCACGGGAAGAGATGGCTTCAAAATGGACTTATCAGGCAAAATATCAAGCTTGGTTAGATGTAGAAAAAGCAGTTGTAAAAGCATGGGCTAAACTTGGAAAAATTCCTCAAGATGATGCAGACAAGATTGTGGCTAATGCCGGTTTTGACATCAAGCGTATAGATGAGATTGAAGCAGTTACTCGCCATGACCTTATCGCATTTACAACTTCTGTATCTGAAACATTGGGTGATGAATCAAGATGGTTTCACTATGGTATGACATCTTCAGATACTATTGATACAGCAGTAGCTGTTCAGATGAAGGACTCACTGGAACTGATTATCAAAGATGTTAAGATGATTATGGAATCTATAAAGAAAAGAGCCGAGGAACATAAGATGACTTTGATGGTAGGTCGTTCACATGGAATCCATGGAGAACCTATAACATTTGGTCTTGTGTTAGCTGTTTGGTATGATGAGATGGCTCGTCACTTGGAGAACTTAGAACAAACTATGGTTGTTATATGTGTTGGACAAGTTAGTGGAGCAATGGGTAACTTTGCTCATGCACCGTTAGAACTAGAAGAGTTCACATGCCAAGAGTTAGGTCTCAAAGCTGCTCCTGCTTCTAACCAAGTTATTCAAAGAGACAGATATGCAAGATTAGCTACTACTCTTGCTCTTATAGCTTCTACTATTGAGAAATTTGCTGTTCAAGTTCGTCATTGGCAGAGAACAGAAGTTTACGAATGTGAAGAGTATTTTGCAAAGGGACAGAAAGGTTCTTCTGCTATGCCACACAAAAGAAATCCTATACTTACTGAAAACATCACAGGTCTTGCTAGAATGATTAGAGCTTATGCAATGCCGGCGATGGAAAATGTAGCACTATGGCATGAGAGAGATATTTCGCATAGTTCAACTGAGAGATTTTGGTTACCGGATGCATTTATTACAACTGACTTTATGCTTCACCGTATGAATAATGTTATAGCTAACCTAACTGTTTATCCCCAAAATATGATGAAAAACCTAAACCTAACAGGTGGGTTAGTTTTTTCTCAAAGAGTTTTACTTGAACTTCCTATTCAAGGTGTTAGCCGTGAAGACGCTTATAGAATCGTTCAAAGAAATGCCATGAAAGTTTGGGAAGAGATACAGCAAGGTAAAGCTACTACAGATGAAAATGGAGAGTCTTTATATCTTAACCATCTCTTAGCAGATGAAGAGTTAAGAAAATCACTAAGTGAAGAACAGATAAGAGAGTGTTTTAACTATGACTACTACACTAAAAATGTAGATGGAATTTTCAAAAGAGTTTTTAAATAATTAGGAGGCATATATGATAACAATTATAAAAAGAAATGGAAGAACAGAACCACTAGATATTACCAAGATTCAGAAATATACTTCTGCATCAGTTAAGGATTTGGCTAATGTCTCTCAAAGTGAGTTAGAAGTAGATGCACAGATACTATTTCGTGATGGAATTACCTCCAAAGAGATACAAGAGACACTAATAAAGACAGCCGTAGATAAGATAGATATAGATGCTCCAAACTGGACATTTGTAGCTTCAAGACTCTTCCTGTTTAATCTTTATCATCAAGTAAATGGTTATTCTGGTTACTCTTCACTAGAAAAATACTTTATAAGAGGTGAAAAAGAGGGGCGAATACTTTTAGGTTTAAAAGATATGTATGACCTTGATGAGTTAGACAAGCATATTAAACCCCAAAGAGATTTACAATTCAACTATCTTGGTGTTAAGACTCTTTATGATAGATACCTTATAAAAGATAGTGAGTCCAATCCTATAGAACTTCCTCAGCATATGTTTATGGCTATCGCTATGTTCTTGGCACAAAGAGAAGACAACAAACAAGAGTGGGCAATAAAATTTTACAATATGATCTCATCGTTTGAGGTTATGTTAGCTACCCCAACTCTCTCAAATGCCAGAACAACCAGACATCAACTAAGTTCATGTTATATCGGCTCAACTCCTGATAATATAGAGGGTATTTTTGATGCTTACAAAGAGATGGCGATGCTCTCTAAGTTTGGTGGTGGAATCGGTTGGGATTGGACTGGGATTCGTTCTATGGGTTCTTTTATTGATGGACATAAAAATGCAGCCGGTGGTACAGTTCCATTTCTTAAAATTACAAACGATATTGCCATAGCAGTTGATCAGTTAGGAACTAGAAAAGGTGCTATCGCTGTCTATATGGAACCGTGGCATATAGATATAAATGACTTTTTAGAGCTAAAGAAAAACTCTGGTGAAGAGCGTCGTCGTGCGCATGATCTTTTTCCTGCAATGTGGTTAAATGACATCTTTATGCAGAGAGTTCAAGAAGATGCTATATGGACACTTTTTGATCCTTATGATGCAAGAGAGTTAGCAACCCTTCACGGCGAAGAGTTTACTAAAAGATATGAAGAGTTAGAAAATGATGATAGCATTATAAAAGAAAAAATAAAAGCTAAAAACCTCTGGAAAAAGATATTAACATCTTACTTTGAGACTGGCAGTCCTTTTATATGCTTTAAAGATAATGCTAACAGAGCTAACCCAAATAATCATTATGGTGTTATCAGAAGTTCTAACCTTTGTACAGAAATCTTCCAAAATACGCAACCAAACCACTACAAGATTAAGTTTATCTTTGAAAATGGTGATAGTGTTAGTTATGAAGAAGATGAGATAGTAAAAGTAGATAGTGGCTTAGAAAAACCGGCTAAAAAAGTTACTGCACTTGACTCTCTTGGTGGACTTCCAATCTTTGTAGTTGAAAAAGAAAAAGTGGACGGTTCTACTGCTGTTTGTAATCTTGCCTCAGTAAACCTCTCTCGTGTAAACACAAAAGAGAAGATAGACAAGATAGTGCCTATCGCTATTCGTGCTTTAGATAATGTTATAGACCTAAATTTCTACCCTGTTGAAAAGGTAAAACGAACTAATATGAGAAGTCGTTCTATCGGTCTTGGTGTTATGGGTGAAGCACAGATGTTAGCAGAGCAAGGCATCTCGTGGGGAACTCAAGAACACTTTGATAAAGTTGATGAGATTATGGAAGCTGTTAGTTATAACGCTATCTCTTCTTCGTGTGATTTAGCAAAAGAAAAAGGTAGTTATCCCGAGTTTGAAGGTTCACTGTGGAGCAAAGGTATCATGCCGCAAGACCATGCAAATGCAGAAGTTATAAACTTAGTAGATAGAGGTGGTCTTTTTGCCTCATCTTATGAGTGGGATGATTTAAGAGTCAGAGTAAAAGAGCAGGGCATGAGAAATGGTTATTTGATGGCTATTGCACCTACAAGTTCTATCTCAATTCTTACCGGAACTACTCAAGCGATTGAGCCGGTATTTAAAAGAAAATGGTTTGAAGAGAATTTAAGTGGTCTTATACCTGTTGTTGTTCCTAATCTCTCTCCTGAGACTTGGAGTTATTATACTCCAGTTTATGACCTTAACCAGACACTTCTTATAAAAGCTGCTGCTATTCGTCAAAAATGGATAGATCAGGGGCAGAGTCTAAATATCTTTATAACTCTTGATAAAGCAAGTGGCAGATACCTAAATGAAATCTACATGCTAGCTTGGAAATTGGGACTAAAATCAACTTACTATCTTCGTTCACAATCACCAGAAGTTTCAAACGATGTGGAAGATAGAAGTATGGAGTGTATAGGTTGTCAATAGGATTGAAAAAGTGAAACCTCTACTTTCAAAAGATCTGAAATCTTTTTTAGAGAGATTTGATAACTTTCGTGATGGCGAGTTACGGCATATAGAAATAATTTCACCATCTGTTATAACAATAACACTAGCCGGACAGGATAGTGCCAGAGCCTTTGACTGGGTAAGTGTTATGGTGGAATTTAGTGATGTTAGTGACGCAACACTGCTCGATAACACTAAGCTAAAGTTAGTTGACATGAGTGATGGCATAAGTCTACTTCACAAGGAAAATCTTTTTGCATTTGGAGTTGGAGTGTGTGAAAGCTTATCTACTCTAAAGAGTTCCACATGCCAAGTAGTTGCATCAAGTTTAAAGTACCAAGAAGGTGAATTTTAACT
>JAYELK010000130.1:0-9294 GCA_034717415.1 Campylobacterota bacterium
GACAAGACTCTTGTCCTATTTTAGGGGTTTAGTATTTTTAAAGCTGTTTTTATTGTTGAAATTATAGCTAATTATTGGCTTTAAAGTGCTTAAAACAGGGGTTTTCTTGGTTTTTCAGGACTGACTATTTAGATATTAGAGATGCTGAAAAAAGATTAAATGATAAAGATAGTTATAATATTCCTATGGATGATTTTTTTAATGAGTTAGATGCAAATGTACAGGATTGATTTTAGGTCTAATGTAAAAAAAGATTTTAAAAATATAAATAAATCTGATATACAATTTATCCGAAATTCTTTAAATGAGTTTGTTAAAAAATTTTCTTCTAATTATGAAACTGCTTTAATGCAAACAGGCAAAATTAAAAAGCTTCAAGGCAAAAAAGATATTCTATATAGACTTAAACTTCGCTCATATAGAGTTATATATAAAAAACAGGATGATAATTTGATTATACTTATAGTTAAAGTCACCACTCGCAAAAGTGCTTATAAAAAAATATAACAAATAAAAATCTTTAGAAATACCCCTTAATCATAGCCCATAAAATCCCTATATATTCATGCACGGCTACTTGTGATTTGTAAAAAGAGTATATGCTTGGCGCTCGTAAATATCCTAAAAACTCCTCTTTGTGAAAGTTTGTAGGTGCTGGGATTGGATTTAGTCCAAGAGATTTAAAAAGCTTCATAGCTCTTGGCATGTGGGTTGCAGAAGTGACTAAAACAAAGGGTTCCTCTCCTACTACTGACTTTATAAAGATGGCTTCTTCTTTTGTGTCTCTTGGATTTGGATTTATAAGCATATCTTCTACTTTGACTCCAAGTGCCTCGGCTAATCTCGCGTTCATTACAGCTGTCGGTGTATCGGTGTTGGCTTCATAACCTGTAAAGATAAGCTTACTACCCTCTGTTTGTTTATGGATTAAAACACCTTCCAAATCTCTCTTTATCCCTGCATTGCCAATCTGAGAAGAGAGGGGTTGAGAGAGATCTGTCGTATGCCAACTTCCTAAAACGAGTATATACTTTACTTCTGTTTTATAGTCATATTTTGGATATTGATTTTCCAGATTTTGCACCAAGTAGTTTGCAAAAGGTGGATATGAAAACAAAAACATAGCTATAGATGCCAAGCTAAGAAAAAATTTTGCAAGGTTATTTCGTTTAATATACAGATAATATAAACCAACTACAAAAAGAGTTAAAACCATACCAAACGGTTCAACAAAAAAAGTAATAAACTTCTTTAAAAAAAATCCAAATTCATTCATCCAATTACTCCATTTATTTTATTAATCACTTTATCATTCCAAAGCAACTCTTTATGCGTTAAATTATCAAACTCTTCATAAAAAGCTAAGTTTTTAACATGATTTTTTAATTTTCTTGAATTTTCTATATAGGTTATCTCATCATCTCTGCTAACAAAGAGATAAGTTTTAGCAGTTATACTATCCACAAACTTTGTATTGTCAAACTTATATCTTAAAAGCCAAGAGAGATTCACTCCATGCTTCTCTTTTGCCAAGCTGGAAATACTGTCAAATGAACCAACTAGAAAAACTCCTTTAGACTCTATTTTACTCGCCACAAAGGAGGTTACACTAGAACCTATAGAAAATCCCAAAATATAAAAATCACCATAATTTTTCTGAACCAACTCGGCTATTTTTAAGCCATCAGTGAAAATATTTTTCTCATTTACTACCCCCTCACTTCTTCCGTAAGAACGATAATTAAATGTTATAACTCTGGCATGTGGAAATGATAAAGAAAGTTTTTTTATAAGTCCTACACTATCATGACTTCTACCCGCAAAAAACAGAAGTGTAGCACTTGGATTTTTAGGTTCATAAACCACACCTTCAAGTTCAACCCCATCATCAGTAGTTATACTTAAAATTTCAAAACCATCTTCTAGTTCACCCTCACGATAGTAAGTTGGAGAAAACACCATAAAATACTGCCACTGATAAAGCCCAAAGAGTAAGATTAAAAGAGTAAAAAATAAAAAAGCGATATATATCATGAGAAAAATTATAGTATAATTCCAATAATTAAAGGGTATATATGCAAACATTTGGAATATTTTCAACAAATTTCGATCACGAGTACTTAACAAAACATTATATTTACATCAATGAAAAAAATGAAGATAGAAGCGATAGACTTATAGATTTAAAAGATTTAAAGGTTCTGCTGAAAAAAAAGAGTAAAAATGTAGCCGGAACCATATTTTTGTATAATCCAACTATCAGTCCTGTTGGATTTGATAACAACTCACCACTTGCCGAACAAGGCTTTGAGTTTGATGATAAATTTCATGAACTAAACTTTAATGATATGATTAATCTATTTTCAAAATCTATTCGAGATGGTTATAGAGGAAAACTTATAGAGATTAAGTACCTTTTTAATCTAAACAAGGCAAACATTGAACCTACACCTATCCTAGAAGAACTTGATGCAGATTTAGATAGATATAACTCATCACAATTCACTCGTTATGATAAACAGCTAAACTATCAAGACTATCTAAATATGAGTCTAAACGGTAAGTTTGTATATTTTGGAAGTGGTCACAAATATGACAGACATCATAAAGATATTATAACTTATGCTAGAAATATTGCAGCTCAGGCTGTTAAGCTTGGCAAAGATGTCTACTTTACGCATGATAATAACTATGACGCTGATGAATGTATAGATATGGCATACTTTTTGTCTCCACTAGCAGTTGGAAAGATAAAAGAGAAAAGAATTAATGCTTTTAAAAATGCATTTAGAACAAATCCTCCAACTATTCAAAAACTAACTTAGTTTTTCTTCGCCCATCTAGCAAAAAATCTGGCTGGGCTTACTCTATCGCTTATTTTTTTAGCACTTAAAATATGCTCTTTTAACATCTTTGCCAAATATGGTGCCAAAACAAAACCATAGCCACCATTTCCATTTATCATATAGAGGTTTGGATAGTAACTAAACTCATCATAGTTTGGTTTTTTAACTCTAAGTCTGTTTCCAAGTGCCATAATTGTCTCGTTACTCATAACTAAACTACCTACAATAGGCATATAATCAAATGAACCAGACCTTAGACCTGTATAATCTTTTATAACCTCTACATCTTCTAAATCTATAGTTCGAGAAGCTTTTTCTAGCAACTCTGCCCTACCCTCAGCCATATCATAAGGCTCCCTCACAGTTTGTGGATGATAATGAACGCTATGAGTTGCACCTATAGCTAAAACACCGTCACTGCTTGGAGATATAGAAACATTTTGATGAACAGAATAGGGATTTTTAGTTGTAGTTTTTATATCTATACGATGGCCCCAAACTCCGCGAAGTTTTATATATGGTTCTTTTATAACCTGCTCATACGCACCGGTTGCCAAAACAACAGCTTTTGTGGAGTATGTCTCGTTAATAATCCACGAGCCATCATCATACTCTAAACTCTCAACTTTTTCATTCATAAACCTAGCATTTTTAGACATAGCTTGACACATAGCCTCTGCATCTACAACACCGGCGTCAATAGAAATATACTCTTGACTCTTGGCATGTGAAGTTAAAGAGTTTAAGAGTTCATCTGATGGACTTTTTAACTCTAGTGTTGTCCGTTGTTTATAATATTTTAAAATCTCAGAATCAGTTTCATCTTTTGCAATATGAAGAAGTTGTGCTTTTGTCAGTAGTTTGGGGAAATTTTTCTCATAAAACTCCATACTGTACACAAAAGCATCACCAATAAGTTCTTTTAACTCCCCAGCTTTTGAAAACTTTGGAGATATAAAAGCCCCAGCAGCTCCACTGCCTCCACTAGCCACACCATTCATATCAAAAATTATTACTTTTTTATCCTCATTGGCAAACTCATAAGCTACACTTGCACCATTTATACCGGCACCAATTATCGCTATATCATACACAACTTAGATACTCACTTCTTTAATATCTGCAATCTTTAAAATACTTTTATAGACAAAAGCCACCAAAGATTTTCTATTGTTTTTAACAGCTTCATCTTCAGCATTTACCATTACGCCATCAAAAAAACTATCCAGTTGTGGTTTTAGTCCTAAAAGTGCGTCAAGTTCCTCTTCATAAGAGTTATATTCACATGCCGTAACCTTACTATAAGAGGTAAACAAAGCATCTTCTGAAGCATCTTCAAATAGTTTACTATCTACACTTAAATCCAAAGATAAATCAATATCTTTCGTAATATTCGCAACACGCTTAAAAGTTGAAAAAGCTTCACCAAAACCTTCACTGTTTACTATGTTGTTAAGTGCTTTGATTTTATCATCTATGGCATTTAAGTCTCTCTCACTAGAAGCTAAAACTGCCTCGACAATAGATGGATTTACTCTGTGATACTGTTTTACTCTCTCTATAAAAAAGCTATCAAGTTTTTTCATATCGATATTTTCATATCCATGTGACAACTCTTTTAAATCTTCTACTATATTAAACTCAAAGTTATGCTCACGAGTAATTCTAACAAGCCCAGTAACAGCACGACGCAAAGCAAAAGGATCACGAGAACCTGTTGGAATCTGATTTACACTAAAGAGTGCCAACAAAGTATCAAGTTTAATACTCATAGCAACTATGGCACTAAGTGGAGTTGATGGCAAGTCACTATCTTCCCCATCAGGAAGATACTGCTGGGTTATCGCAGTTGCAACCTCTTGACTCTCGCCTTGTGCTAAAGCATAGTATCCACCCATAAGACCTTGAAGTTCTGTAAACTCATAAACCATCTCACTCATCAAATCAGCTTTAGCTAAGTATATTGCTCTATCTAAATCCTCTCTCTTAGCATGTGAATTGTATTTGTCAAAAAGAGTATGAGCAATTTTAGTCTCTCTTTGTATCTTATCATGCAGACTTCCAAGACCTTTAAAAAATGTAACTTTTTCTAAACCATCGATGCTTAATCCATCTCTTAAATCATTATCATAAAAGAAAAGTCCATCAGCTAAACGAGGTCTAAGTACAGTCTCATTTCCCTCAATAACCTTAGAAAAATCATCTGTTAAAGCATTTGAGACAACACAAAATTTGTTTATAAGTTCTGTATCTTTAAAAACTGGAAAATATCTCTGATGCTCTTTCATAGAGGTGATAATAACCTCAGGAGGAAGTCTCAAAAACTCCTCATCAAATGAGCCTAAAAGTGCAGTTGGATTTTCAGTAATAGCCACAACTTCATCAAGCAAATCTTCATCTACTTCTATCTTTACGCCATTCTCTTTTTCAAGTGTTGCAAAATCAGCTAAAATCTTTTCGCGTCTAACTTCTGGAAAAAGTGTAACACCACCCTCTTTTAAAATATCAAAATACTCTTTTGCACCACTAATTTTCACAGCTTCAAAATTACTGATACGATGAACAAAAGTCTCTTTAGCTGATTTTACACCAAAAAGTTCTACGGCAACCAACTCATCACCCAAAAGCACATTCACCCAACGAACAGGACGGATAAAACTCTCCGATGAACTCCCCCATCTCATAGTTTTTCCAAACTCTAAAGATTTAATCCAAGTGTCAATCATCTCTGACAAAAGGTCACTAGAAGCTCTCCCTTTGAGATCTTTTTTATAGTAAAGAACCTCTTTGCCTTTTTTGTTTCCTGTTGAGAGTTCATCTACTCCAACACCACACTTCTTTGCAAAACCGATACAAGCCTTTGTAGGTTGATCATCTTTATATGCAGCAACTATAGGCGCTCCAAAAAACTCTTCTACACTATCTGGTTGAGAAGTAAGAAACTCCCTATGCCAAATAACCAAACGACGAGGAGTATAGTAAAACTCAAACTCACCCAAAAGTGAATTTTTCTCCAAAATATCAGCATACTTTTTCTCAATATTCTTCAACTCTTTTAAAAGTGGAACAGCTGGAAGTTCTTCAACACCGATTTCAATTAGTAGTGGTTTAAACATATTTGTACTCTTTCATTAAATTATCGCGATTTTATCTGTTTTTTGGTTAAATAGTCATAAATTAAACTATTCTTAAACAAGACAGATAAACTCCTACTTATGTTTATCTAAATAAATATAAAGCTAAAATACTACAACTCAAACAAAAAAAAGGATTCCACATGCCAAAGATTAACAAATATGTTGATATAGATACAGTAGAAAGAGAAGCTAAAAAAGATTATATTGATCGTCACTCTCCATTTATTACAGTTGATGGTGTAGCTAAAAAAGGTGAAATGTTAGCAGTTAAAGTAAAAATGGGTAACGAATATGCTCACCCTGATGATTTTGACCACTTTATTGAAAGTATCACGCTTTTCAATGGTGAAACTAAACTAGCAAATGCTTCGTTCGTTCCAGGAACTTTAGGAAATGAAAAATCTCATGCTGAAGTAACTTTTAACATCAGACCAATGGGTAAAAAACTAAACCTAGTTGCTCACGCTTACTGTACTAAACACGGTATCTGGGAATCAACTGCTGTTGTTGTAGAAGTAACAGAGTAGTCGTTAAGCCCTAAACGTAGGGCTTAATAATTTAAAATGTATCCTGCATAGAGTCTCTAATTTTTAAAAAATTATCTATATTTTCTATAAATAAACTAACTATTTTAGGATCAAAATGTTTCCCCTTTTCTTCATTCAATAAGTTTAAAATATCTTCTAATTTCCACGCTTTTTTATAAACACGATCATGTCCTAAGGCATCAAAAACATCAGCAACAGCCGTAATTCTTCCAAATATTGGTATATCTTCACCACTCAAACCTCTGGGATAACCACTACCATTCCATTTTTCATGATGAGTCCGTGCAACTATTGCAGAAGCTTTTAAGATAGGTCGTTGTGAGTGCTTTAGCATCTCATAACCTAAATCAGTATGAGTCTTCATTATTTCGAACTCTTCTTTAGTGAGTTTTCCCGGTTTATTTAAAATATTATCAGCAATACCAACTTTTCCAATATCATGCATAGGTGAAGCTTGTTTTAGTAGAGATGCTTCCTCTTCATTCAATCCATATAAAATAGCTAAAAGGTAAGAATATTCAGCAACTCTTTTTACATGCAGTCCTGTCTCTTTAGAGCGAGTCTCCCCAATTGCACCCATAGTAAGAACAACCTCTTTTTGTGTATCTGTAAGCTCTTTATTTAGTTGATATATTTCACTTACATCGTGCATAATTTGAACTATTTCTATCACATTTTTGTCTTTATCTACTATGGGATAAAACAGAATATCTGTTATATATTCACTTCCATCTTCAGTAAGATTTGTAAAAAGTTTTTTAAATGTTATATTTTTCTTAACTTCATCACTTATACTCTGACAATCATCTTCCGAAATATGTTTTTTATCTCTTAATTTAGAGCAGTCCAACCCCACTAAATCATCCAACTTATAACCACTTATTTTACTAAAAGCTTCATTTACAAAATTTATTTTATTATCTATATCAGTTTTTACGATTGGAACCATACTGCTAATTCCATTTTCATATTGACGAGTATAATCTAAACTCGAATCTAATTCATTTTTTAAAAGTGCTCTGTACTCTTCTAACTCCGTAATATCTATTCTAATACTCAAAAACTCTCTAAAAGAACCATCTGAATAAAAGATAGGTGCTATCTCTGATATAACATAGTACAAGCTACCATCTTTAGCCCTATTGGTAACTATACCCTTCCATACTTTTCCACTCTTTATAGTTGACCATAAATTTTTAAACACCTCTTTAGACATATTTTTATCTCTAATGACATTATGTGACTTACCAATTAATTCATCTCTTTGATAACCTGATAATTTGATAAAGTTATCGTTAACCTCAGTTATAATTCCCTTTTTATCAGTTATAGAAATAATAGAGGCATTATTTACAATCTCTTTAAACTGGTCTAAATAACTAATATTTTCATTTAAATCTTCACTTGTTTTTTTTATTAAAGTTGTAAGTGCTTTTAGCGTAATATCTCTTTTATCTTTTATCATATGTTCTTTAGGGCGGTCAACCTTTTTTATAGCTTTGTGTTCATTTAACACAACATAGGTAGTAGTGATATTTAAAAGATTATTAGAACAGCTTTTTCCATCATGAAAAAACTCACCATAAGTTATAAAGCCTGAAGTAGGAGCAATTTTATTAATAATAGATAGTTCATCATTGAGATAATTGTTTAACATAGATCTTCTGGCACTACAACTATAGATATAGATTGCTTCACTTAAATACTCATTCTCTTTTAATAGAAAATTATGATTATAATCTTCTATATACTCTATATTTGCATATCCAAATTTAACTCTGCAACCCTCTTTAATGTTACCTGCTAAAACTAAAGAACCATCATCATTAACAGCGATTGGAGCTCTTGCCACATCTACTCCATCCGGATTAAACATAAGTGGAAATTCTCTACCATATTGTAGAATATTATCTGCAATATTTTTTCCTAAATAATATTCATATATATCTAACACTTTTTTATTGTTTATCTCATAAATTATATTGTCAACAGCTTTTGTGACAATCATCTCTTGACCAACTGTTTGCCAATTTAGTAGATACTTTGTTTCAACATTTAGTATTTTTGAATTTATACAAGCAACTACAACATCACTGTCATTCTCGCTATTTGAAAACACTTTACAACTCTCAAATTTAAAGTCATCTCCAGCATTACCACCAGCCAATACAATTTGAGGGAATTGTTTTGCTAACTTTTGTAAAAGTTCTACAGAATTAAACTTAAAGGTATTTGCAAATATTATTAGTAGTTTTGTATCAGAAACAATAATATCAGTAGATAAATTTTTTATAATTTCATCTACACTTAAATTTTTGTAACCCATAGATTTAGTAGTTGAAGATTCAAAAATAGAGAATGAAATAGTTATATTATCATCAAGCATCTCTCCGTTTGAAATTACACCAGCAGTAGATGTCCCAACTATTGAGGCATTGGGTAATATCTCTTTTAACTCTTCTTTAACTTTATATAAATCTCGAGTATTTGAATTTGAATAGAATAACTGTATAAGTAGTGAATTTGAATTTATAATCTCACGATTTTGGATAAATTCAACTAAAGAATTTTTATCTAAATATCTATAGTTTAACAACTTCATTTAAGCACCTTAACATAAAGAATTTTTTATTACCGAGCCACTTGCAGATTACCAAAAACAACCCACAATTTAAGCTAATTTAAATTTTAAAAAAGCTGAAATCAAACCTTAAATGTTATAATAATTTACAACAAAAATCTAACAGAAAAGAGATTCAGCTT
>JAYELK010000131.1:0-9197 GCA_034717415.1 Campylobacterota bacterium
GTGCAAAACTTATGTTAGAGGGCAAATGGAGTGGAGAGGGTGTCTTTAACATGGAAGAGTTTGATCCAGATATCTTTATGGATGAGTTAAACAAACAGGGCTTACCGTGGCAGATAAAAGAGTTATAGATACTCCATACTATCTTTGTGAAGAGGAGTTGTTGGAAAAAAACTTACGACTTTTAGAGTATGTGCAAAATGAGAGTGGGGCAAAGATTATTTTGGCTCTTAAAGGTTTTGCTATGTGGGGTATATTTGATTTAGTTTCAAAATATCTTAAAGGGTGTACTGCAAGTGGACTTTATGAGGCTAAGTTAGCTTATGATGAGTTTGGCAAAGAGGTTCATACCTACTCTCCAGCTTTTAAAGAAGAGGATATAAAAGAGATTGCTAAAATCTCAGACCATATAGTCTTTAACTCTGTAAATCAACTTAGAAGATTTAAAAACATAGTAAAAGATATAAATCCACGAGCCATGCTCTCTCTTAGAGTAAACCCTGAAGTTTCATCATCTCCTAAAGATATATATAATCCATGTGGAATTTATAGTCGTTTGGGTACAACACTTGCAAATTTTGATGAAGATATTTTAGAAGATATTGACGGACTTAATTTTCATGCACTTTGTGAGCAAGATGTTGATGCTTTAGAAGAAGTTTTAAAGGTCTTTGAGAAAAACTTTTCTAAATATTTTAAAAATCTAAAGTATATTAATTTTGGTGGTGGACATCATATAACTAAAAAAGCTTATGATGTTGAGAAATTAATTAGAATTATAAAAGAGTTTAGAGTTAAATATGGTGTAGATGTGTATCTTGAACCTGGAGAAGCAGTTGCTTGGGAATGTGGTACTTTGGTATCAACTGTTTTAGATATTGTTCATAATGAGATGGATATAGCTATCTTAGATACTTCAGCAGAAGCCCACATGCCAGACACTTTGGCTATGCCATATCGTGCAGATGTCAGAGGAAGTGGTGAAGCAGGAGAGAAAAAATATACCTATCGTTTAGGAGGCAATACATGCCTTGGGGGAGATATTATGGGTGATTACTCCTTTGATAAACCCTTAAAGATTGGAGATAAAATAATCTTTGAAGACCAAATTCACTATACTTTTGTTAAAAATACAACATTCAATGGAATCAAGCTTCCATCTTTGACAATTCTGCGAAAAGATGGAACGATAGATATAATAAAAGAGTTTGGATATGAAGATTATAAAGGGAGATTATCATGATAGAAGATAAAGAGAGATGGAACAAACGGTTTGTTGAATTTCCTATGTCGGAGAATATTTCAAAAATAGTTGAAAAATATATAGGTGAAGCTAATGTTGGACAGGCTATTGATGTGGCATGTGGAACTGGAAGAAACACTCACTTTTTAGCCCAAAAAGGCTTTTTAGTTGATGCTGTTGACTTTTCTGATTATGCACTCGGTAGAGTTCAAAACAGCTCGATTATAAATAAGATAGATGCAGATTTGGACAGGTATAATATGCTTCCAAACAGATATGATTTGATTGTAAATATTAACTATTTAAATCGTCGCTTGGTCTCTCAAATGAAAGAGGCGTTAAAGAGTGGTGGAGTTGTGATCTTTGAGAGTTTTATAGTGGCTCATGGAGATTATAAACATGAGACTATGAACTTAGATTATCTACTTAGAAAAAATGAACTTTTGCACTCTTTTATAGGTCTTGATGTCATTTACTATGAAGAGAGAGATGATGTTAATCTCAGAGGTGAAAAAATCAGGGTTGCTTCTCTTGTCGCAAAAAAATCTTAATAGTTTTGAGATATATAATTTTTTAAAAGATAAAAACCTACTTCAAAAGAGTCCAAAATATTGGTGGCCAAGCGTGGGAACATTTGAGGTTGTAGTAGGTAGCATACTTACTCAAAATACAACATGGCACAACACTCAAAAATCACTTAAAAATTTAGAAGGTTTTTTGGAGTTAGATAGTTTTGCAACTCTTGATGAAACTTCTCTAAAAAAGATGATAAAACCAAGTGGATTCTATAATCAAAAAGCACCAAGAGTTCTACAACTATCGAAAAATATCAAAAATGAATTTCATAATTTTAAAACTTTTCAAAATCAAGTAACTAGGGCGTGGTTGCTTTCACAAAAAGGGATAGGGAAGGAGAGTGCAGATGCAATTCTCTGTTATGCCTGTCATAGAGAGGTAATGGTAGTTGATAGCTACACTAAAAGGCTTCTGAAAACTTTTGATATAGAGTTTAAAGAGTATGATGAGTACAAAGATTTTTTAGAAAATGGTATTAAAAGCAATTTTAAAAAGAGTGAGTTAAATCTTGTATTTTCAAGATTTCATGGGATGTTTGTTGAGTATAAGTTTTACAACCCCTCAAGTAGAACGAGCCAGAGTCTATCAACTTCTTTGTCATTTAAAAAGAGGCTTGATTTGTTTTTATAGAGTTCATTAAGTCCCTCTTTATTTACTCCTAAAGTGTGAGTACACTTTTTATGAGTTGGAAGATATGCCCGTATAAGTGATATTTCATCCTCTTTTATAGGCTGTGAACATAAAAAACAGATAAGTTCACGATGAAGTCGTCCTTCGTGTTCAAGTAGTTTTACATAGGATTCAATCGCTACTCTTTTTGGGTTTTGTCTGCTCCACTCTTTTGAAGCGTTGTCGATAAGATCAAAGTAAAATTTATCAAGAGTTTCGCTCTCTCTTAGATGCTTATGAAAAAGAGATAAAAAATCTTGCCAAAGTCTAAGCAGTTTATAATCATTTATCCACTTAAAACCTATATGGATAACATCTTTTAGTCTTGCTATACTTGATTTTGCAGACTCCTCTTTTTCGTAGTCAATCTTAAAACCAATATTTATAGTCCCATGTCTAGCTCCATAGAATCTATAAAGAGTATCTAAGTTATCTCTTGATACTATTGTAACTATTAAATCTTCATCTTTTACTCTGTTAAGATTTATGATGTAACCCTGCATTTAGACTGTTTCCTAGTTTCTTTTATACACAAAACAGATATTTGTTTTGTAAATCTTCTTGTTATTATACTTTTTTAAATCTTTAGGTAGTATAATAGAGCCACTTTGTCTAAATAGACTAAGTTGCTTTAAAAAAAGCTTAAACTGATATAAATTTAACATTAAATTTGCAAATTTAGGAGTAGAAATGATTAAACATCATGATTTATTGAGATCATTTAAAGATAACTGTGGTTTTGGTCTTGTTGCCAACATCAAAAACAGAGCATCTCGTAAGGTTTTAGATGATGCAGTTACTGCGTTAGAGAGAATGATGCACCGTGGTGCAGTTGCAGCAGATGGGAAAACTGGTGATGGTAGTGGACTTTTGCTATCTATGCCAGAGGAGTTTATAAGAAAAGAGGCATCAGAGAATGGCGTTGAACTTCCTACACAGTTTGCAGTGGCATCTCTCTTTACAAAAGATAAAGCACATCTGAGTCTATTAGAAGAGATATGTATTAATAACGATCTAAAAGTAGTCTATACTCGTAATGTACCCATAGATGTAAATGCGTTAGGTAACCAAGCTTTAGAATCGTTGCCAAATATAATTCAGCTTTTTATAGTTCCAAACTCTATTATGGCTACAAATAGATTTGATGCACTTCTCTATCTCTCTCGCAAAGAAACGGAGCATAAACTGATTGATGACAGAGATTTTTATATCTCTTCTATGAGTTCAAAGGTTCTTTCATATAAAGGGCTTATTATGCCTACTCATATAAAAGAGTTTTACAAAGATCTTCAAAATGATAGTTTTAAAATCTCTTTTTCACTTTTTCATCAAAGATTTTCAACAAATACGCTTCCAGAGTGGAGACTTGCTCAACCATTTCGTGCAGTTGCTCATAATGGTGAGATTAACTCTGTTGAGGGTAATCGTGTAAATGTAAAGATAAAATCTGAATTTATAAAAAGTGAAGTTTTTAGTGATGAAGAGATTGCTAGAATTTTACCGATTTTACAACTTAACTCATCTGACAGTGCATCAGCAGATAATTTTTTCGAGTTTCTTATCGTTAATGGTATGGATTTCTTTAAGGCTGCTCGTGGAGTTATTCCATCAGCTTGGCAAAATGCTCCACATATGGACCCTGAACTTCGTGCTTTTTATGAGTACCACTCAACTGTATTTGAAGCGTGGGACGGTCCGGCGGCATTTTCTGTAACTGATGGACGATATGTTGGTTGTGTACTTGACAGAAATGGTCTTCGTCCTTCAAAATATATTATTACAAATGATGATAACCTTCTTATTGCCAGTGAGTATGGTGTTGTGGATATTAAAGAAGAGGATATTAAAGAGAGAGGCAGACTTCAATCAGGTGAAATGCTTGGAGTTGACCTTAAATTTGGCAAAGTTTTAAAAAATGAACAGATCAATGATTATCTAAAAAGTTCTAATCCATATATGAAGTGGTTAAATGAGCATATGATATATCTTCAAGAGCATGTAGAGGAGGAGTCTTTATCCCAGTATAGTTTTGATGATATAAATCTTGTTGAGAGACAGAGGTTTTTTAATATAACTCAAGAGATAGTTGAACAAGTCATTGAACCTATGATAAAGGATTCTAAAGAGGCTGTCGGTTCTATGGGTGATGATACTCCTTTAGCTGCTTTTTCAAATAAACAGAGAAATTTCAGTGACTATTTTAAACAAAAATTTGCTCAAGTAACAAATCCACCTATTGACCCAATCCGTGAAAAAGTTGTTATGAGTTTAAACACAGGTTTTGGAGAGGTTCATAATATCTTAAACGAGATTCCATCTCATGCTCATCGTCTAAAATCAATCTCTCCTATCATTACTAAAGAGAAACTTGATGTTTTAAAATCATTCGGAGATAAAAAGTCACCTAGATACCAAGCTTATTGTCACAATACGATTTTCTCTACTACTTATAAGAAAGATTTAAAAGAAACACTTGACAAACTTGCATCTAATGTAGTTTCATCGGTAATTAATAATGGTACAAGAATTGTTATTTTGGATGATAGCGATTTTAGTATGGATAACAAAGTTATACCGATGGCTATGGTTATAGGTCGTCTTAATCTTGCACTTTTAAAAGCTAAAGTTCGTCACTTAGTATCTTTGATTGCTATAACCGGAGAAGTTGTTGATTCTCATAGTGCAGCGGTTCTTATAGGTTATGGTGCAAATGCAATATATCCAAATCTTCTTTTTGCAACTGTGATAAATCAAGTTGAAAAATCAAAATCTATAAATATTGAGCCTAGAGAGGCCATTAAAGCAGTGCGTAGTGCTTTAAATGCCGGTCTTTTAAAAATTATGTCAAAAATGGGTATTGCAACTATAGCATCTTATAGAAACTCAGGTCTCTTTGATGTTCTTGGTTTGAGCCATGAGATTGTTGAGGAGTGTTTTGAGACTTCACATTCATCTCTTCATGGACTTGCATATAATGATATTGACCAGAGAGTTACAAAGTACCATAATGAAGCATTTAAAGAGGATGGTTTTAAGAAAATCTTTCCACTAAATATAGGTGGATATTATAAGTTTTACAGTGGTCAAGAGCATCACGATTTTGGTCCTGCTGTTATACATGCCATACATGCTGTGGCAGAGAATGGAAGAAAAGAGGACTTTGATAAGTTAAAAGATCTAGTTAACAAAAGAGGTCTTAAATTTATCCGTGATTTCTTTGAGTTTAAGTCAGATAGAAAATCTATAGATATTAGTGAAGTAGAATCAAAAGAAGAGATATTTAAAAGATTTGCATCGGCTGCGATGAGTCTTGGTTCTATCTCTCCTGAAGCTCATGAGACTATAGCCATAGCTATGAATAGAATCGGTGGACAATCAAACTCAGGAGAGGGTGGAGAAGATAAAGAAAGATTTGGTACAGAGAGGCGTTCTAAAATCAAGCAAGTTGCATCTGGTAGATTTGGTGTAACTCCGGCATATCTTAGAAGTGCCGAAGAGATTCAGATTAAAGTGGCTCAAGGTGCTAAACCGGGTGAGGGTGGTCAGCTTCCGGGTCATAAAGTTACTCCACTTATCGGTAAACTTCGTCATACTGTTGCTGGGGTTACACTGATTTCACCTCCTCCACATCATGACATCTACTCTATTGAAGATTTAGCACAACTTATATTTGATGTTAAACAGGTAAATCCTCACTCAAGAGTGGCTGTTAAACTTGTTTCAACTATCGGTGTTGGTACTATTGCTGCAGGTGTTGCAAAAGCTTATGCAGATAAAATCATCATCTCCGGTGGTGATGGTGGGACAGGTGCTGCTCCCTTAACTTCTATAAAATTTGCTGGTAATCCTTGGGAAATAGGTCTTAGTGAAGCACATAACGCTCTTAAGGCTAACAATCTTAGAGAATTAGTAGAAGTTCAAGCTGATGGTGGTTTAAAAACAGGTTTAGATGTTGTAAAAGCCGCACTTTTAGGTGCTGAATCTTACGCATTTGGTACAGGTGTTCTTACTATCGTTGGTTGTAAAATGCTTCGAATTTGTCATGTAAATAAATGTTCTGTAGGTATTGCTACTCAAAATGACAAACTTCGCCAAGAGTTCTTCAAAGGGCATGTAGGTCAAGTTATAAATTTCTTTACTCTTTTGGCCGAAGATGTTCGCTCTATTATGGCTGAACTTGGTTTTAAAACTATGGAGGAGATGATAGGTCGTGTTGATATATTAAAAGTTGTAGATGATGAGTTTGCTCAAAAATTTGACTTCTCTTCAATCTTACATGAAGAAGAGGGTATCAACACTCATCAACAACAATTTAACCATCCATTTGATGATAACTCATTTGAAAAGGATGTTTTAAGAGAGGCATATAGTGCTATTAAACATCCTCAACATCCTATAAGAATAACCAGAGAGATAACCAATCTTAATAGAAGTTTTGGTGCTTTAGTGAGTGGTGAGATTGCTCAGTTTTACGGTGACGAGGGATTAAAAGCTGATACTATCAAGATAAATCTTAGTGGAATTGCCGGTCAGGCTCTTGGTGCATTTCTTATCCCAGGTGTCTCTATCTATCTTCAAGGTGTGGCAAATGACTATATCGGAAAAGGTATGCACGGTGGTAAAATTATCATTAGATCTGATAATGAGGGTGAACTTTATAGTGCGGGTGGTAATACTTGTTTATATGGTGCAACCGGTGGTAAACTCTATATCTCCGGAAGTGTTGGAGAGAGATTTGCTGTTCGTAACTCCGGAGCTTTAGCAATAGTTGAGGGTTCAGGAGATAATGCTTGTGAATATATGACGGGTGGTATAGTTGTAATGCTTGGTAAAACAGGTATAAACTTTGGTGCCGGTATGACAGGTGGGATTAGTTTTGTTTATGATGCAGACCACAGTTTTGTTGAAAATGTAAATCGTGAACTTGTGGATGCGATGCGTATAGATACAGATGAAAGTGCAGATGCTAGACACCTACTCAAACGATTGATAAAAGATTATGTTGTTGAAACAGATAGTAAAAAAGCTAAAGATTTACTACAAAACTTTAGAGTAGAGGTTAGAAACTTCTGGTTGGTAAAACCTAAAAACTTAACTAAACTACCTCTTAGCGTAGATAAAGGAGACTAATCATGAGAGAATATTTAACAACAGAGAGATTAGAACCAACTAAAAGGTTAGTAGTAGAAAGAACAAAAGACTTTGGTGAAATATATGAAGTGTTTGATCGTGATGAGGCTAGTGTTCAAAGTGAGAGATGTATTCAGTGTGGAGATCCATTTTGTTTAAATAAATGTCCACTTCACAACTACATTCCTCAATGGTTAAAGGCTGTAAGTGAAAAAGATTTGGAGTTTGCATTTAAACTTTCAAATGAACCATCTCCATTTCCTGAAGTTATGGGTAGAGTTTGTCCTCATGATAGACTTTGTGAGGGTGATTGTACTTTGAATGACGGTCATGGTGCTATTACTATCGGTTCAGTAGAGACTCATATTACAGAAGAGGGTTTTAAAGCTGGATTCAAACCTGAATTTCCTGGAATTACAACGGATAAAAAGGTAGTAGTAATAGGAAGTGGTCCTGCAGGTCTTTCTGTTGCTACATATCTTCTTCGTTCAGGTATTGCTGTAACTATGTATGAAAGCAGTGATAGAGCAGGTGGACTTCTTACTTATGGTATTCCTAATTTTAAGCTTGATAAAAAAATAGTTGAGCGAAGAGTTAAACTTCTTGAAGATGCAGGATTGAAGCTTATCTTAAATTGTAAAGTCGGAGAAGATATATCTTTTGAAGAACTTGCAGACTCTCATGATGCAATGTTTATAGGTATTGGCGCAACTAAACCAAAAAGAGCAGGATTAGCTGGTGAGAGAGCTGATAATGTTTATGATGCTATGGACTATTTAACAGCAATTGGAAAGAAAAATTTTAAAACTGATTATGATAAAAAGTTTGATTTTAAAGACCTGAATATAGTTGTAATCGGTGGTGGTGATACTGCTATGGATTGTCTTAGAACTGCTAAAAGAGAGGGTGCAAAATCTGTAACTTGTCTTTACCGTCGTGATGCACAAAACATGCCAGGAAGTAAAAAAGAGTATAAAAATGCGATGGAAGAGGGTGTTGACTTTACTTTCTTTGCATCTCCAAAAGAGATAGTTTTAAATGAAAATGGTAATGCTGTTGGTGTTGAAATTATCAAAACTACTTTAGGTGCAAAAGATGAAAGTGGTCGTCAAAGAATGGAAGAACTTAAAGGCAGTGAGTTTAGGGTTAGTGCTGATGTCGTTATAATGTCTTTAGGATTTGATCCGGTTGTTCCCTCTTTTCTTGCAGAAAACGGCATAGAGACTTCTTCATGGGGTGGGATTATTATAAATGAAGAGACTCATGAGACAACAACTGCAGGTATTTATGCAGGTGGTGACTGTTATAGGGGTGCTGACTTAGTTGTAACTGCAGCTTATGATGGTCGTGAAGCAGCCAGAAGTATAGCAAACTCTTTGCTTAAATAAGTAGAATGCACTCTAGTTCCCACGGTCTGTGGGAATTCTGGACTTGACCCAGAATTTAGCTGATATTTTTAAAAATTCTTCATAATAAGTATAACTTTGGTATAATGGGCATTATTTATATACTAAGGATACTTTTTGAACCTCTTAAGCATTTTTTCTTTTAACTCCGATAAAAAACAACCAGCTAAAAATGA
>JAYELK010000132.1:0-9176 GCA_034717415.1 Campylobacterota bacterium
AGGACATTTAAGAATTATAAGATAATCGTCTATTTACTAACTGGAAAATTGGACTTTTCATTGGTTAATAATAAATTTAGGGAGATTTAGGTTGAAAGTTACCCACACTTTTTTAGAAGGAACCAGTATATTTGATTCTTTGTTTACTCGTATAGTTTCAAAAGATAATCTCTCAAAAGGTTTATCAACTTTTGCTGTTGAGATGTTGGAGATGAAAAATATTTTTAACCGTTCAACCGTTCGCTCTTTAGTTTTAGGTGATGAGATAAGTCATGGTACAGAAACACTCTCCGGCGTAGCTATAGTAGCAAGTGCCATTATGAAACTGGCACAAACAAGATGCCTCTTTTTGTTTGCGACACACCTTCATCAACTCTCAACTATGAGAGAGATAACTTCGTTGGATAATGTAGTAGATTTATATCTAAGTGTGGAGTATAATGAAGATAAAGACAGTTTAATATTTAACAGAATTTTACAAGCTGGAAGTGGAAGTAGCATCTACGGTTTAGAATTTGCAAAGTCACTTCACATGGATAGTGAATTTTTACAAACAGCAAATAAAATTAGAAAAAGACTCTCAAACGATTTCGATGAACTTGAACTTTTGGTAAAGAAGAAAAAAAGTAAATATAACAAAGAATTATATGTGACAAAATGTGTTATCTGTGGTGCAGTGGCAGAAGATGTTCATCATATTTCACAGCGTTCTTTAGCAGATAAAGCAGGTTTTATAGGACACTTTCACCAAGACAACAAACACAATCTAGTGCCTCTTTGTAAAGAACACCATAAGCAAATCCATGATGGAAAGATCAGAGTTGATGGTTTTGTAATGACATCAAACGGTTTGGAATTGCAATTTGAAGAGCAGATGAGCAAGAACAAAAAAGTTGAGGTGGTTGAACCTGAAATAAATGAGGTTCAAGAGGTTAAAAAAGTGGAAGAAAAACCTAAGAAATTTGTTTTAGATGATTGGTAATAAGTTCCTGCTCATAAAGAACCCTAACTTCAGAAGCTTAAAAAGAGGGCTAATGTGAGGCAAAAATTCGCAGTTGCACTTATTGTGCTTCAAGGATTTTTAACGAAGCAGTAGCCCTCTTTTTAAACTTCCCTTCGGGCGATAGGTAAATAGCCCTATTGCGTCGTTAGATTTATTTGAATTAGGTAAACTAGTCCTGCATAAATCTGCCTAGCACTAGAGCTATTTACCTATCGCTGAAGTTGGGGTTATTTATGAGCAGGAACTTACCTACTCACAAGTAGAGGCACTAATCATCTGACCGTAGTTAGGAGTGTTTTCTTTGCCTATGAAAGTGTAGGTTCCTATACTTATGGTGTAGTTTGTACTATTTACATCAATACCGTTACACTGTACAGTTTTATTTTGCTTAAATTTCATAACTACATTTAGCATTTTATCTCTTTGGGAGTTGCTGTAAGCATTAAAGGCAATAGCACTTAAAACTATGGCTAAAACAATAGCTGTAACAGTTGCTTTTTGGTGTTTAGTTAGTTCTGTAAAGTAGTGAAGAGCTAAAAAGAAAAATCCTACAACGACTAATCCTGCGATATAAGCCATTAAGCAGTTCCTCTGATTTGATAAGTTATATCTCCGGCACCAAAACCGATGATAAGACCTTTGTCTAAAGTTTTCAGATCTTCTTTGTCTTTTACTATTGTGATAGTGTTGTTTGCTCTTTTGATATTGTCAGCCATTGTTAGGTTGTATTGTTTAAATTTCTCTTCAAAGTCAATATCTCTAGGTGTTTCACCTGCTGACCATACAGGGAGTATGATGAGTTCCTCTGCACCCTCAAAACATTTGATAAATTCATCAAGATTATCTATAGTTCGAGAGTATTTATGTGGTTGCCAAATAGCTGTGATTTTGTCAAAACCTTTCAGTGTAGCATACTCTTTTACAGATTCAAAGGTTGCTTTGATTTCAGTAGGATGATGACCATAATCGTCAATGATAACAGAATTTTCTTCTGCTCCAACGATGTCAAATCTCTTTTTTATGCCTTTAAAGTTTAAAAGGTTACTTCTTATCTCTTCAATCTCCATAGACTCATTTGCAGCTAAAATTGCCAAAGAAGTATCCAAAGCGATATGTTTACCAAAACCCCAAACATCAAAACTGCCTAAATCTTTAAGAGAAAATCTTGTATGTGGTTCGTTGTTTATAAGTACATATTCTATATCACTAATATCTCTGCTTGGGTAGAGCCACTTAGCCTCAATCTTATCTATAAGAGTAGCTAAAAATGGATCCTCTGCATTTAAAACCTTGCAGGGAGCAGATTTTATAAAAGTTTTGTATGAGTTGTAAAATAGTTCATAATTATAATCATAATATTCCATATGCTCAGGTTCAGCATTTATAACTATAGCACAGTGTGGATTTGAGTTTAGAAAACTTCCATCACTTTCATCGGCTTCAAAAAGCATAGTGTCAGTTGTTTCATCATATCTTACATTTGAGCCAAAAGATTTTGATTCAGCACCTATAATAGCTGAACCACTCATAATAGCAGTCAAGATGGCAGTAGTTGTACTCTTACCATGCGCACCGGCTACAGAGTAAACTTTTCTATCCATAAGTATGCGAATAAGTGCTTCACGACGAGCCAATACTTCTATGTTTTTCTTTTTTGCTTGTATGATTTCTGGATTGTCAGGGCGAATGATTGCAGAGTGAACGACTAAATCTTGGTCTGTTATAGCACTCTTAGCATGTGGAACTGTTACAGATATTCCTAAGCTACGAAGCTTTTGCGTGATAACAGTGTCAGAGATGTCAGAACCGGTTACTTCATGACCTTTGAAGTGCATATATTGTGCCAATCCAGAGATACCTATACCACCAATTCCAATAAAATGAATCTTCATATATTATGCTCCATTACTTTTGGACTTATCTAGCAATTTTTGTGCCTCATTTGAAAAGCAACTTATGTAAAAAGTTCCAGCATTTTGTGTTGCATCAACATCTGCTATATTTTCTATAAAATCGTCTAACGAAAGATTTTCTGAAGAAGCAATCCAATGAAGTTTTAGAGCATCTGAAAACTTTTTGTCATTGCTAAGTCCACTTAAAACTTCAAACAGAGCAGAAGCATCTTTGATTTGATTGGCACTGTAGTGTTCTATGGCATATTCGTATAATGCTCTTAGTGTTGCGAAGTCTTGAACTTCGTTTATGTCCATAACTCTATGTGTTTCAAGTGTATCTGTGAGTTTTTCCAATGCTAAGTCAAGAATATTTGCATAATATCCATGAAGAGTATCTTCATCAAAAATCTCATGAGCCTCTTGCTCTAAAACATATAATGATGCTATATCAGAATTTTGCTGTGCCTCTAAAACTTTTGTTTTTAACTCTTCAACCTTATTCACCCAAACACTCCTTAATTCTGCTTAATGCTTCTCTTGTTTTTTCTTCATCTTCTACCAATGCGATTCTGATGTAATCTTTTCCCGGGTTTTTACCTTTGCTATCTTCTCTCGCTAAAAATTCACCAGGAAGTACTTTTACATTGTAATTTTTATAAAGTTTAGTTGTAAAATCTATGGCTCGTGGAACTTTTAGCCAGATGTAAAATGTAGCATCCGGAATCTCTGTACCTAAAATCTCTTTTGCAATTTCAAAGTTTTTTTTGTAAATTTTTCTTGAAACCTCTACATGAGCCTCATCTGACCAAGCCTCTGTGGCTGCACTTTGAAGAGGAAGAGGTGAAGCACATCCAACATATGTTCTATACTTCATATACTCTTTTAAAATATTTTCATCACCGGCAATAAAACCGTTTCTTAGTCCCGGAGCCGAGGAGCGTTTTGAGATTGAGTTGATAACTAATATATTTTTAAAACTCTCATTTCCTACATGCCAAGAAGCTTCAAGCAGTGAGGGGATAGGTTTGTCTGTATAGATTTCACTGTAGCACTCATCATTGAGTAAAACAAAGTTATGCTTGAGGGATAGTTTGACCCAGATGCCAAGTTCATCAAGAGTTAAAACAGATGAAGTTGGGTTGTTTGGAAAGTTTAAAATGACTAAGTTACATTTAGACAGTTCATCTTCATTTATTTCAGGTTTAAAGTTGTTGTTTTCGTTGAGATTTAGATGGATAACCTTAGCACGAGTAGCAATCGCTGCTCCCTCGTAAATCTGATAAAAAGGATTTGTAAATGCTATTACCGGCTCTTTAACATCAAAAAGTAAGAACTGAGGAAAGTTAAAAAGCACTTCACGCGTTCCAAAAGTCGGGATGATTTGCGCATCGCTAAGTTGGGTGTTAAATCTACTTCTGAAAAACTCTCTTTGAGCCTCTCGCAAATTAGTTTCACCAGAAGTTTTAGGATATTTTTTTAATAAATTTGTGTTGTCATAAAGAGATTTTTGAATAAACTCCGGTGTTTCAAACTGAGGTTCGCCAATAGTCAAAGCAGAAGCTTTATAATCAGGATTAGGTATAATGTTTTGAAGTAAGTTGTTTAGTTTTTCAAATGGATATGGTTCAAAATTCATGTTTTAGTCACTTTGTTTAATTAGTGCAATTATATCCAAAATCTATAAGGGGTCTGTTAATGAAAATTTTTGTATCAGTTTTATTGATTTTAGTTTTGGCTTTAAGTTTAGTGATTGGGTTTGATGAAGGGGCGATGGAACTCCATGATGAGGCACTTGAGAGGGCTATGGTGGCTTTTGGTCTAGCAAAAGGTTTAAATGCCATAATCTCTCTTATGCAAGGTACGGAACTCTCCGTTTTTGGAGTGAATTTTACCATAGGTGAAGTGCTTGATCCCTTTAACGATATGGTAGAGAGATTTTCATGGGTGATGTTAGCTTCATCAGTCTCATTGGGATTTCAAAAAATCCTTTTATTGTTGAGTTCAAAAGTTTTTTTAAAAGTAGCGATTAGTTTGAGTGTAGCACTTTCACTATTTTTGATATGGCAAAAACAAGTACAAAATTTTAAACCTTTTATCTTTTCTTTGAGAATTTTAGTTTTACTTTTAGTGCTTAGGTTTGGAGCCATTTTTTGTGTTTATGGTTCTGAAATGTTTTATAATTCTATCTTAAAACCCGAGTATATAAACTCTACAAAAATAGTAAAAGAGACGGAGGTCAAACTTAAAGATTTTCAAAATAAAATAGGTTCAAGTAAAAAAGAGAATAGTTGGTATGATTCACTAAATATCAGTGCAAAATATAAAGATATAAAAGAACAATTGCTAAAAGAGTTTGATAGTTTAAAATCAAGCATAGAAGAAGCTTCAAAAAATATTATCAATTTGATAACGATTTTTATAGTTCAGAGTGTTATTATGCCTTTGCTGTTTTTATGGTTTTTTGTAGTGAGTATCAAGTGGATATTTAGAGTTGAGATTGATGATAAATTAGTGTATAATTTAAGATAAATTTTTAAAGGATATAGAGTATGAAAATAGTAATTTCAGTTGTATTGGCACTTTTTTTAGTTGGTTGTGGGGAAGATACCTCAAACTCTTCTACTCAAACAGTAACACCTAAAGAGGTTAAAGCTGTAGAGGTTGCAGAAGTTGTGAAAAAGGAAGTTGTTGCAGAAGCTGTGAAAGTGGAGCAAGAAGTTAAAGAGATAGTGAAAGAGGAAGTTGTTGTGGCAAAAACAGCACAAGAACTTTATAAGGCATGTGCTGGATGTCATGGTAAAGATGGTGGTATGCAAGCACTTGGTAAATCTAAAATTATCAAAGGCTGGGATGTTGCTAAAACAACTCAAGCACTAAATGGCTATAAAGATGGAACTTATGGTGGAGCAATGAAAGGATTAATGAAAGGTCAAGTATCAAAACTTAATGATGCTGATATCAAAGTTTTGGCTGAATATATCTTAACTCTTTAATTTTCTACATGCCAAAGCTTATGCCTTTGGCAATCCAAATTTCTGAGTAATTAATTCGCCCTCGTCATTGAAAAAGAGGTAGTAAAGTCTGTCTTTTTTAACACTTAACCCAGCTAAATATCTAAGTGCTAGATTTGCTTGAAGTGATGCTATATGCATAACCATTGGAGCAGCTATTCCTCTTGGAGTGTGGTTAGAGATTTTAAAAACATCATCAAAAGAAGATTCATCTAAAAAACATACTTGACCGTTAAAAGCTTCAACACTTCCATATATCCAAGGCAGGTTATTACTTTTTACATAACTGTTTATCTCAGAGCGAACAGGGAGATTGTCAGTCCCATCAATGATTAAATCAACTTCTATATTTTTTTTACTCCACTCTTTAAAGTCACACTCATGAGCGATAGCTTTAACAAATGGAGATCTCTGCTCTATTAACTCAGCATTTACAACTGCTTTGTTTTTTTCTTCATCACCAACTTTAAAAGCGATTTGTCTGTGAATATTATGGTGACTCACTTCATCAAAATCTATCATATGAATTTCGCCAATTCCACTAGAACCTAAAGCAAAAGCTAGAGAACTCCCAAGACCACCAGAACCAATAATAGCGATTTTTTTAGTTTGCAACATCTTTTGAGTCTCTTCACCCCATAGTTGAACTTGACGCTGAAAATAGTTTAGCATTGTAAATCTCTTTTATGGATAGCCTCTTTAAATCCCCAAAAACGACGGGCTTGGATGACTTCATTGTGACTCATATCTACTATCATCAACTCCTCTTTATTGCCTAAATGTTCTAGGAGTTCTCCATTTGGTGAGGCTAAAACAGAATCTCCGTAAAACTTCCAGCTAAACTCCTTGTCTTGAAACTCACCTATACGATTTGCTCTTAAAATATAGCAGTTGTTAGTAAAAGCACGAGAGAGGACAAGTGCCTTCCATCTTTCGTATGATTCAAATGTAGATACACTTGGAACTAGGATGCAGTCTATGTTTTTGCTTGATAGTTGTGAAAAAAGTTCATCAAAATGAAGTTCAAATCCACTAAGAACAGCAAACTTAAAACCATCTACTTTGAAAACCAGAGGTGATTGTAGTTTCTTAACACTATTTGCAAAAAATTTTTCCTCATTCCAGTGAGAGTAGTTTATAAGAAGTTGTTGTTGATAGTATGAGGTGGAATTTGGAGCGAATTTAGCTATGGTTTTGTAAAGTGCTTTTTTCTTTACGATGACAAGTGGCGCTACTATGGTCATGTTGTAAGTTGATGATAGCTCTTTTAAAATTTTGCTTTGAAGTGTAGCTTGTTCTTTTATCATCGCTATTGAGATGTTCTTTAGCTCTTTGAAAAAAGGGTTTAAGATATATTCACCAAGAAGCAGAACTTTTACACCCTTTTTGTGAGCAATTCTGATGTAATTGTATAGTTTTGTAGAACTAAGACCTTGAGCGCTAAGTTGAAGTACGGCAACTCTCACTTAAGAACTCTTTATCTCGTTAATCTTTAGTTGTGCATCTTCTAGCATTTTCTGTGCATCACTTAACTCTTTCATCCCTTTCTCGTAAGCTTTTACACTATCTTGTAGTGTTATTTCTGGATTCATGAGAGTCTCAAGAGTTTTTTTTGCACCCTCTAGTTTTGTTTCAAAATCTTGCTTAGCCATCTAGTGCTTCCTTTATATAGTTATCGAATTTGTCTAACTCTACTAAAAAGGCATCATGTCCATAGTCACTGTCTATATCTATGTAGGTATGATTTTTATTGCCAACTTCACTAAGCATATCAGCTATCTTTTTCATCTCTATGTTTTTAAATAAAATATCATCTTTAAAACTGATGAGATGAAGTTCGGCTTGGATTTTTTTCATAGCATCTGCCATTGAGTCAAATCCTCGTCCAAGGTCAAAAACATTGATAGCTTTTGTGATGTAGAGATAAGCTAAAGGGTCAAACCATTTTGTAAAGTTATAGCCATTGTACTCTAAGTATGATTCAACTTGAAACTTACCAAAAAGTTCGTAAAGTCCGTCGGTTCGTTTATACTCACGACCAAACTTTTCCTGCATAGACTCATGAGATAAGAAACTGATATGCCCAGCCATACGACCAACAGCCATACCTGCTAAGCCTTGTTCTTTTATAACCTCAGGGTCATAATATCCCTGTTTAAAATCAGGGTCTTTTAGTATGGACTCTTGAGCAACTTTGTTAAAAGCGATAGCCCAAGGTTGAGTTGCATAAGTTGCTGCCATAGAGATGATTTTTTGAGCGAAGTTAGGATAGTGGATGGCAAACTGGAGTGCTTGCATCCCACCCATAGAACCACCGACAATGGCGTAAACTCTATGTATGTCTAGTCTATCAAAAAGAATGCGTTGAGCTTTTACCATATCTTTTATAGTAACTACCGGAAATTTATAACGGTAGTGATCGTGAAAGGGGTGTTGAAGGCTCATGGGACCAGTTGAACCAAAGCAACTACCTATAACATTTGTACATATTACGAAATATTTATCAGTGTCTATCGCTTTAGCAGAACCGATAAGTCCATCCCACCAACCAGCTTTATTTTCATCCTCATAAGTACCAGCACAGTGATGAGAACCAGTAAGTGCATGACAGATTACAACTACATTGCTTTTATCATCATTTAGTTCACCATAGGTCTCATAAGTGATATCATAAGGCTCTAAAATACGACCACTCTCTAGGTAGAGAGGGTTTGTAAAATGCTCGGTGTGTGTTTGTAAGTTTAAAGACAAATCTTAGACTCTCCATAAAATAATAGTGACATTTTAGCGAAAATGACTTAATACTAATTTATTGGGTAAAAAAGTATGGGTTTGGATGTTGAAGAAGATGAGTAGCATAAGAATGTCTAAAAATATGTGAAGTTACTCTTTTGTTCTAGGATCTTGAGAAATATTTTTTATAATGCCCCTAAAAATCAAGACAAATTTTCTAAAGATTTAATTTCATAAGCAACTGCTACTTTACCCTACATTTTTTAGATATTCAAGATAAACATTCATCGGTTTTCTGTAATTTAAACTTGAGTGAAATCTTTTGAAATTGTATTTATACATGTAGGCTTTTATTCCTTCTTTTAGCTCCTTAATAGATTGATAATCACTGATATAAATATTGCCATGCTTAAGAGTTCTGAAAAATCTTTCGATTACAATGTTATCTATACTTCTTCCCTTTCCATTCATTGATATTTGAATATCATGTTTTTTAAGTATTTGAGTGTGTTCATGACTTGTATATTGGCTGCC
>JAYELK010000133.1:0-9175 GCA_034717415.1 Campylobacterota bacterium
ATATGTGATATTGTAACATCATTATCTTAAAGGAAAATAATTATCTTTTAATAAATTATAGTTTCATTAAATTTAAATAATAATTTTTATCCCTTAATATATTTATTGTATAATTTCAACATGATTAATTATACTAATATTTTAAGAGAACACAATTTAAAAGCTACACCTCAAAGATTGGCTATTGCTGATGCACTACATAACCATGGTCATATTAACATAGAATCACTCTATGGCATGATGATAAAAAAGTTTAGTTCAATCTCACAAGCAACTATATATAAAAATATCAACCTTATGCTTGAAAACGCATTTATCCAAGAAGTTAAGATTCCACATGCCAAGTCTGTTTATGAACTTACAAAAAGTTCTCACTCTCATCTGGTATGTGGAAAATGTGGAGAGGTTGAAGATGTCACTCTTGATTTGGATGATGTTATTCACAATGCTTCAGATATAGCTAATTTTAAAATAGATAAAGCAGATTTGGTTTTATCCGGAATTTGCAGTAAGTGTCAATAAAACTCTAAAAAACTTTTTTACTTTTAATAACTACTCAGCACACTTTTTGTATAATCTTTTATCAATTTTTCCAAGAAGGAATCCCATGCGTGGTTATAAGATTTTTGCCGGTTCTGCAAGTAGTGAGTTTGCAAAAGAGATTTGTCAAATTCTAGATGTTCCGTTAGCAAATGCTGACATTAAAAAATTTAGTGATGGTGAAATTTCAGTTCAGATTGCTGAAAGTGTTCGTGGTCGTGATGTATTTATTGTTCAATCAACCGGTGCCCCATCAAACGACAACCTAATGGAGCTTCTAATTATGACAGATGCTCTTCGTCGTTCATCAGCTTCTAGTATTACTGCTGTAGTTCCTTACTATGGTTACGCTAGACAAGATAGAAAAGCTGCTCCTCGTGTTCCAATTACTGCTAGACTTGTTGCAGATCTCTATGAAACAGCTGGAATAGACAGAGTTGTAACTATCGATCTTCATGCCGGACAGATTCAAGGTTTTTTCAATATTCCAGTAGATAATCTTTACGGTTCTATCGCATTTGAACAATATATTAAGAGTAAAAACCTTAAAAATCCTGTTATCGCATCTCCAGATATTGGTGGAGTCGCTCGTGCTAGATACTTTGCAAAAAGAATGGGTTTAGAGATGGTTATCGTTGATAAGCGTCGTGAAAAAGCAAATGAGTCTGAAGTGATGAATATCATCGGTGATGTTGAAGATAAAGATGTAATTATGATAGATGATATGGTTGATACTGCTGGAACTATGGTCAAAGCTGCAACTGCACTTAAAAACAAAGGTGCTACTTCTGTTATGGCATGTGCAACGCATGGTGTTCTTAGTGGAAAAGCCTATGATAACTTAGAACATGGCGAACTTGATGAACTTATCATCACAAATACACTCTCAACTAAGCCTCATAAAAATATAAAAGTTTTAACCGTTGCTCCTCTTTTTGCAGAGGTAATTCGTCGTGTTTATCACAATGAAAGTGTTAATTCACTCTTCGCGTAGTTAAGGGAATTTATTGAAAAACATTAGAAACTTCTCTATCATCGCTCACATTGACCATGGTAAAAGTACATTAGCAGACAGAATCATCCAAGAGTGTGGAAGTGTAACCAAACGAGAGATGAGTACGCAGATGATGGACACTATGGAGATCGAACAAGAACGAGGGATTACTATAAAAGCACAGAGTGTTAGGCTTGACTATGTAAAAGATGGGCAACATTACATTCTAAACCTTATAGATACTCCGGGTCATGTTGATTTCTCTTATGAGGTTAGCAAATCTTTGGCTTCAAGTGATGGTGCCTTGCTTATCGTTGATGCTGCTCAAGGTGTCGAGGCTCAGACTATTGCAAATGTTTATCTCGCACTTGATAATGACCTAGAACTTATCCCTGTCATAAACAAGATAGACCTACCAGCTGCTGACCCAGATAAGGTGGCAGAAGAGATAGAAACTTCCATAGGCATAGATGCTACTGATGCTTGTTTAGTAAGTGCAAAGACTGGCATAGGGATAAGAGAGCTTATAGATGCTATAGTTGAGCGTGTTCCTGCTCCTGTTGGCGATGAAAAAGCTACTACAAAAGCCATTATTTATGACTCTTGGTTTGACCAATACCTTGGTGCATTAGCACTTGTTCGTGTTTTTGATGGACAGGTTAAAAAGGGTCAAAATATTAAACTTATGAGTAATGGCGAAGAGCATCAGATACTTGACTTGATGTATCCTCATCCTATGAAAAAGATAAAAACCAATACTATCGAGTGTGGAGAGATTGGCGTTGTTGTTCTTGGACTAAAAGAGGTTAGTGTTGTAAATGTTGGCGATACTATTACCGATGTTAAAAACCCTACTGCCGAGCCTGTTGGGGATTATGAACCTGCTAAACCTTTTGTTTTTGCAGGTATATATCCCATAGATACAGATAAGTTTGAAGATCTTAGAGATGCACTTGATAAACTAAAACTAAACGATAGTTCACTTAGCTATGAGCCTGAAACATCTGTTGCACTTGGTTTTGGTTTTCGTGTTGGTTTTCTTGGTATGCTTCATATGGAGGTTATCAAAGAGAGACTTGAGAGAGAGTTTAACCTTGACCTTATCGCTTCTGCTCCATCGGTTGTATATGAAGTTTACTTGACAAATGGTGATATGGTTTTAGTACAAAATCCATCTCAACTACCAGAAGTTCAAAAGATAGACCACATAAAAGAGCCTTTCGTAAGAGCAACTGTAATCACTCCTGCTGAGTATCTTGGAAATATCATCACTCTGCTTGTAAGTAAAAGAGGAAATCAAACTAAGATGACCTATCTTAATGAAGATAGAGTTATGTTAGAGTATGAAATACCTATGAATGAGATAGTTATGGACTTTTATGATACACTAAAGTCTATCTCAAAAGGTTATGCTTCATTTGACTACGACCCTATTGACTTTAAAGTTGGTGACCTTGTAAAACTTGATATAAAAGTAGCTGGAGAAGCAGTTGATGCACTAAGTGTTGTTGTTCCTCGTACACAAGCACTATCTCGTGGTCGTGTTTTAGTTAAAAATATGAAAGAACAGATTCCTCGTCAACTTTTTGAGGTTGCAGTCCAAGCATCTCTAGGTTCTCAAATCATCGCAAGAGAAACTGTAAAGTCTATGGGTAAAAATGTTACTGCTAAGTGTTATGGTGGAGATATTACTCGTAAGAGAAAACTACTTGAAAAACAAAAAGCTGGTAAAAAACGAATGAAGTCTATAGGTAAGGTTCAACTTCCTCAAGAAGCATTTATGTCAGTTTTAAAAATGGACTAACAGCTTCTCTTATGAAATGTTTATTATGCGAGAGTTTTTCACTTTCGCATATCTGTCAATCATGCCAAGAAACCTTCTTAAGCCCATCAATATACAAAAGAAAAATCCTTAACAACATCGAAGTAATATCTTTTTACAAATACAAAGATATTAAAAATTTACTACACACCAAGCATACTGATTTAGGATTTTATATCTACTCTATCTTAGCTAAAAATAGTTTTGCTAAATTTGCAGAAGAGTTCAACTATCCACATGCCATACACTCTATAGCGATAGATGACCATATAGATAGTGGCTACTCACATACTGCCGTTTTAAACAAAGGTTTAAAAAGTAAAAACATAAAACCTCTCTTTAGTAAACTAAGAGCGAAAAATAGAGTCTCTTACTCTGGTAAAAGCAGAGAGTTTAGAGTACTTAATCCAAGAGAGTTTCAACTAAAAAACACTAAAGCAAAAAAGATTATCTTAGTAGATGACATCATAACAACAGGTTTAACATTAACTCAAGCTATCCAAACTATACAGGTAAATAAAAAAGAGGTATTATTTTGTTTAACTTTAGCAGATGCAGGATTAAAATGATAAAAATAATTTTACTACTATTACCATTTTTACTAAATGCACAAACACTACAAGTTCAAGAGAGTATCACTCCTACAATCATAAAATCTCAACATGATAAAGAGTACAAACTTATAACTGATGGCATCTGGATTGTAAGTAAAGAAAAAGCCACTACAAAAATAGCTAATGAATTTTTTAACAATTTCCACATGCCAAAGAATATAAATCTAATCATAGATGCAACGCAAGTTCCATTTGGTCTTTTTGATTTCTTTGTGCTTCCAACTCTGCAAAAGTACAGACACCCAATCTTGCTCAGTTTTGATGAAAATTATAATTCTACTCTACCATATAAAGAAAATCATTTAGCCATTTTATATATTCAAAACAAAAAAATAATCAAGATAGAATATGTGAAAACTCTATCTAAAAAAGACCTTTTAAAAGTTTTGAAGCCTCTTTCTCAATAGCTTTAGTAGCCTCTTTCTTCATCAACTCTGTAGCATCAACCTCAACTTTTGGCGAAGAGACATCACCACTCAGTTTAACAGTTAAAGGATTATGATTTGCGACAATATCTATCTTAGAGTTAATCTTTTTAGTTTTTGAGTTTAGTTTAGTATTTTTTGTTTTAATAGATGAAGTGTTTGATTTCAAATCGAGTGAGGCTAAGATTTTTTCTTTGTTTATATTTGCCTTTACATCACCTTTGAATTTTTCAGTATAGAGATCAACTTGAGCATACTGTTTTACAAGTGTTAGAACTTGATTTTTTGTAAATTTACCATCAACTAGATGTCCCAAAAACACACCTTTCTTTTGAACTAAATTATAATCTACTTTAGCATTAAGTGATGATTTAAAGATTTCAGGATAGATTAGCATGTGAAGTGCATCAAGTGTTTGAACTGAAGTTAAATCTGCATGAAAATCATCATTATGAAGTGTAGCATCAACTCTACCACCTGCAACGCTAGAGTGCATACTGAAATCTAAATCTTTTGCTTTTTTCAACTCTCCATTGGCAGAGATACCACCTCTCATATCTCTCTCACTCACAAAAAACAGTCTATCAAGACTTGGAATTTTTACTAGGTAATCACTAAGCAATGAACTCTCTTTTATGTTAAATCTGGCTCTAGCTATATCAAGATTTGCTAAAGATGAATCTAAATCTAATTTAGTATCTGCAATATCACCATTTAGTGTTGTCACAGTTGAAAGTTTATAAGTTGTTCGAGGCATAGGTGTTTTAAACTCATACTCTTTTGTCATATATTTTGAATCTAGCAAACCATTTTTTATATTTGAGACTACTGTTCCTTTTAGCTTAGAACTTCTAGCATCACTAATATCAACATCTAAAGATAAGATTCCATCTGTGTAGTGAGGCTGTTTTACCATATATAAAACTTTTTGAAGTTTTAAGTTTTTTACAGTCGCCTTAACGGTTGCAGGGTTAAACTCTTTTAATGTAGCCACAAATTTTGTATCAGAAGATGCTATATCACTCTTTCCATCAACAATCAGTTTAGCTTTACTACCCTTTATGCTACCGTTCAATCTAAAAGCACCTCTCACATCAGCACCGGTTATAGGCTTTAAAACTGCTAACTCTTTTATATCTAGGGCATATTTTATATCTGTTTTAAGAGGTTGGGGTATGACTTTTCCAGATGATGTGATTTTTGCAAGATTTGAGCTTAGCAGATAGGTATAATCAACATCATCTCCCTTTAGTTTTGCATCTAGTTTCATATCAAACGATATATTTGGGATGCTAACATTAAAATCATTTTTCATAAGTTTACTATCAAGTTTACCATTTTTACTAAGAAGTAATATATCACCATCTAGGGCATGTGGAGTTATGTTTTTAAAGTTTATATCAAGATTTATATCTGCTTTTGCATAAGGACTTTGACCACCAAGATAGAGAAGAGAGTCAAGTTTAGCCTCTTTAATTTTAGCAATAATCGAAGTCGGATTAAACTCTGTGAGTTCTACATGGTAAGTCGTCTCACTCTTTGCAACATCACTAACTCCATCAACTTCTATAAAAGCCATATCCCCTTTAACAGTTCCATCTGTATGAAATTTTCCTTGAATTGGTGCATTTGTAAGAGGCTTTAGCGTTTGAAGCCTGTTCATCTCAACCCTATATGCAATCTCAAAAGCCTGAGAAAAAAGAGAGTAAGTTCCATTCACAGAGAGACTATTGTCTTTATCAAGAAACAAAACTATATTAAATTCACTCATACTAAGAGTAAATGAAGTAAGCTTACTATCTAGTTTAGTCTGTTCTTTTATCTTACTCTCTATAATCGGTTTTACAATACCATTTCCAAAAGAAGTAAAGGCAACTACATATATCCCTACTACTATAGTAAGTAAAATCCCACCTATCCATGCTAAAAATTTCATCTCAATCTCCAAAATTAAATATTTGTAATTGTACTAAAAATATCATTAAATCTTTAATCTTATACTTGATAGTAGTAGACTAAGGTTTATTAAGTAAAAATATTTAACTATTACTTGACATTGTTACACTCAATATGTATAATAGTGTTATCTTTTTAGAAAAAGGAGTTATTTAACCATTATGTCCAAGAAAAATGATGAAGAATTAGAGACAGAACCTCTACTAAACGAAGAGGGAAATATAGATATAGACACAGAAGAAGCTGAGGCAGAAGCCGAGGCAGTTGAGAATGAGTTTGACCTTTTACAAGCTGAATTAGCAGAGTTAAAAGATAAGTATGCTCGTGTTCACGCCGATTTTGACAATACCAAAAAGAGATTAGAGCGTGAAAAATACACGGCAGTTGAATACTCAAATGAGAAATTTGCTAAAGATATGGTTCCCGTAATGGATGCACTTCAAATGGCACTCACTTCAACAGCAACAGTTACTGACCCACAAGAGCATCTGAACAAATTGAATGAGGGGATTGAGTTAACGATTAAACAATTTACTACATCTCTAGAGAAGCATGGAGTAACTATGGTATCTCACGATGAAGCATTTGACCCAAATATTCACAATGCTGTTCAAGCAGTTGATAGTGAAGATGTTAAATCGGGAGAGATAGTTCAAACTTTTCAAACTGGTTATAAGTATAAGAACAGACCACTGCGTGAAGCAATGGTTATCGTAGCGAAATAGTGCGTAAAAACACGGGGTCATTGGTTGAATTTTGCAAAGCAAAATTAAAGCTGTGACCCCATTAAACAAAACAAAAAAATTAATAAGGAAATAAAATGTCAAAAGTAATAGGTATAGATTTAGGAACAACAAATTCATGTGTAGCAGTTTATGAGGGTGGTGAAGCTAAAATCATCCCAAATGCAGAGGGTAAAAACACGACTCCATCAGTTGTAGCATTTACAGATAAAGGTGATGTTTTAGTTGGTGACCCTGCTAAAAGACAAGCTATCACAAACCCTGAGAAAACAATCTCTTCTATCAAAAGAATTATGGGTCTAATGATGAATGAGGAAACTGCTAAAGAAGCACATGATAAAGTAACTTACAATATCGTTGATAAAGATGGTTCGGCAGCAGTTGATGTAGCAGGAAAAATCTACACTCCACAAGAGATTTCAGCTAAAATCCTTAGCAAACTAAAAGAAGATGCAGAAGCTTATATTGGTTCTAAAGTAACTGACGCTGTTATTACAGTTCCGGCATACTTCAATGATGCACAACGAAAAGCTACTAAAGATGCAGGTACTATCGCCGGTCTTAATGTTTTAAGAATTATCAATGAGCCAACTGCATCTGCACTAGCTTATGGTTTAGAGAGTAAAGCTGAAGAAAATGTACTTGTTTATGACCTTGGCGGTGGAACATTTGATGTTACAGTTTTAGAGATTAGTGATGGTACTTTTGAAGTTCTTGCAACTGATGGTAACGCTTTCTTAGGTGGAGATGATTTTGATAATAAAATCGTTGATATGTTAAATGAAGAGTTCAAAAATTCTCATGGAATTGAACTTAAAAATGACAAAATGGCTCTTCAAAGACTAAAAGATGCTGCTGAAAATGCTAAAAAAGAGTTAAGTTCGGCTCAAGAGACTGAAATCAACCTACCATTTATCACAATGACAGAAGCTGGACCACAACACTTAGTTATAAAACTTACTCGTGCTAAATTTGAGGGTATGATTTCTGATTTAGTTGAAGAGACTATTGACCACATCAAAACTGCAATGAATGAAGCAGATTTAGATAACAATGAAATCAAAGAGATTATCATGGTTGGTGGTTCTACTCGTGTTCCAATGGCTGGGGAAGCAGTATCTAAATACTTCGGTGGGAAAGAACTTAACAAAGGTGTAAACCCTGATGAAGTTGTTGCTGCCGGTGCTGCTATTCAAGGGGGTGTTTTAAGAGGAGATGTTAAAGATGTTTTACTTCTTGATGTCACTCCATTGTCACTTGGAATCGAGACTCTTGGTGGAGTTATGACTAAAATCATTGAAAAAGGAACTACAATTCCTGTTAAAAAATCTCAAGTATTCTCAACTGCAGAAGACAACCAACCGGCTGTTTCTATCAGTGTAGGTCAAGGTGAAAGAGAGTTTGCAAAAGATAACAAATCACTTGGTCTTTTTGAACTAGGTGACATTCCGGCAGCTCCAAGAGGTGTACCTCAAATCGAAGTAACTTTTGACATAGATGCAAATGGTATCTTAACTGTTAGTTCAACTGACAAAGGTACTGGTAAATCTCAATCTATCACAATCTCCGGTTCATCAGGATTAAGTGAAGAAGAGATTAACAAAATGGTTCAAGATGCTGAAGAGAACAAAGCAAAAGATACAGAGAAAAAAGAGATGGTTGATTTAAGAAACCAAGCAGACGCTCTAATCGCTCAAACTGAAAAATCTTTAACAGAGATGGCTGATAAAATCGAAGCAGAAGAAAAAGCTAAAATCGAAACTGCTGTAACTGACTTAAAAGAGACTTTAAAAGATGAGTCTGCTACTAAAGAGACCATAGAAGAGAAAGTAAAAGCACTGACTGAAGCTACACATAAAATGGCTGAAGAGATGTACAAAAAAGAACAAAACCCAGAAGCTGCACAAGCTGACGAGAAAAAGAAAAAAGAAGAGGACGATGTAATAGATGCTGAGATAGAATAAAGTCTCAACATCTCTAGCATTGACGATGTAATAGATGCTGAGATAGAATAAAGTCTCAACATCTCTAGCATTGACGATGTAATAGATGCTGAGATAGAATAAAGTCTCAACATCTCT
>JAYELK010000134.1:0-1780 GCA_034717415.1 Campylobacterota bacterium
TAAATTTTTTATTTGTTGCAGTATCGTAAAGAATAGATGTTTGAACAGATAGCAGTATCTGTTTTATTTTTTCTGGTGAGAGTTTTTTGTATTGAAGTCTTACTCTATATTCTAAATATCTAACAAGTGCATATGCCATAAATGATATAGCGAGATGAGCTTTTACTCTACTAGGCTTCCAATGATATATTGGTCGTATTTTTAAATCATGCTTAGTAATTCTAAAGCTCTCTTCTACTTGCCATAGATTAGAGTATTGGTGTATTAGCTCTTCATTGGATAGGGCTTGATTATTTGTGATTATGCCCTTTAGTCCATCCCAAGCTTCATCTTCAAGTATTTTATCTTCATTAAGAGCAATAGATAGATCACATGAAGTATTTTTGTCGCTACTCTCAAGCTGTAAATATTTTTTATATCCGTTATTAGACAGTTGAGACTTAACAGATTTAGAGTCCTCTAACCTTTTTTTGAGTTTAGTAATGGCTTTTTCTCTATCATGCTTATCTTTTTTAGCCCTTTTTTTAGAGTATGAGACAAGAAGCTTTTTACCCTTATAATCAAGTGTCTTTACTTTAGTATCATCATTAATCTCAGTAAAATCATCAGTTTTTAGTATCTGCTTTTTATAAATTTTAGACATTGTCTTTATCTTAGCACCTACAATGTAAGTCATATTCTTATTTTTATCAAACTCTTCAAGATTGCTCTTATTAAACATCCCTGCGTCTGCTACATATACAATCTTATCTACTTTAAACTCATCCTCAATCTCTTTGAGAGAAGGAATAATAGTGTGCCCATCAAATGTATCTCCACTAAATGCTTTATAGCCTACAGGCAAGCCTTGTTTAGTTACAAGAAGTGCTAATACAACCTGTGGTTGATTAAACTTGCCATCTTTAGAGTATCCATTTTTCCTGATTGCTTCATCAGCATCCTCTGGATTATCTACATCCTCTGTAAAACTCTCAAAGTATAGTGTAGTAGCATCAAAGTAAATTACATCTATCTTATCATCAAGAAGCGACTTGGTTTGAGTTAAAACCAACTTATTTAGTTTTTTGACCTGCGTATCATCTATCATATCCATCATACGATAAACAGTTTTTAGATTTAAGTTTACTCCAAATTTAGAAGAAAGCATATTTACGCTACCACTCTTACTATCAGGGTTTGCAACTCTTGCCAATACTATCTCTTTGAGTGCTTTAGATGTCGCTACATGTCTATTAGGGTTGGGAATAATTGTTTTAAAACTCATCTCATCGTAAAGTTTTCCATATATCTCATGGATCCCTTTTATGATTCTATCCTCTTCTAGCATATCAAGAAGATTTACATCATAATCAGCTCTATTTATCTCATCTTCTTTATTTTCTGCTGTTTTTGCTGACTCTTTAGCTTTTTTTTCTATAGTGCGACCTACCATATCCTCTATCTCTTGTGGAGAGTAGAGTGGCAGTTGATTTTTAGATTCTAACTCTGCTTTTATAGATACAGCAAGTGCTTTTAACTCTTCAAGCTCTTTATCATCAAGTGCAACACCTACATGTTTTATAATCTTTTGCTTTACTTTAGAGCCTATTCTTTCAGAATGAACAATTTGAACCGATTTTCTTGGACTATTTGGCGTACTTTTTACTCTTATAAACATAAAAAGTATTGTATCAGATTTATTCTTATAAAACAATAAAGATAATTTAACTAGGCACTACAAATTTTATCAAAAATTTATAACCCTATTTTAAGGAGTTTGCTGATTATCGGTGTGGTGCTT
>JAYELK010000135.1:0-1757 GCA_034717415.1 Campylobacterota bacterium
ATGAAAAAAGCTACAAAAAAAGAGATTCAAGAGATTCATCAACTCTTTGTCGATAGATATAGTGATGCTGTAACTGAGTTAAAATACAAAAATGCTTATGAGTTAGTTGTTGCTGTCTCTCTCTCGGCACAATGTACAGATAAACGCGTAAATATTTTAACACCCTCGCTATTTAAAAAATATCCCGATCCACATGCCATGGCTCTAGCAGATATAGACGAAGTAAAAGCACTGATTAACAGTTGTTCATTTTTTAACAACAAAGCCAAAAATTTAATTGCAATGGCGAAAAGAGTTGTTGAAGTTTATGATGGGGAAATCCCAATGAACGAGAAAGAACTTATCACACTTGGAGGAGTTGGTCAAAAGACTGCAAATGTAGTGATGATAGAATATACTGGGGCAAACCTTATGGCAGTTGATACTCATGTTTTTCGTGTTTCACACAGACTTGGACTTAGCGATGATAAAACAGCCATAAAAACAGAGGCAACTCTCGTTAAAAAGTTTAAAAATGATCTTCATGCACTTCATCAAGGCATGGTTCTTTTTGGAAGATATATCTGCACTGCTAAAAATCCAAAGTGTAGTGAGTGCTTTTTAACGGAGTTTTGTAAAACAAAAGAGAGTTTTAAGGTTTAGGCATAAAAATTGCTTGATACTTTTTATGATAAAGATATTAAATATTTTCTTATTAACTACTACTGCTTTACTCCTCACTGCTTGTATGAATAAACAGGGCATCTCAGCAAAGTATTATAGTGAGTGCAAAGAGTATTATGATTTGCAAGGCTACTACCACAAAAAGTGTGGAGATGATGATCTAGTCTCATACAAAGCCATAGGGGATGGAATCGTTTCTATCAAAGATATTTTTGTGGGTAAGAAAGAGGGAAAAAAAGGTAATGTCTGGTAGAAATCTTTTCTACTTTATCGCTATAAAAGTAGCAAAATTAGCCCATCTAAAGACTACTTCACAGTGAGAAAACCCACAATTTAAAGCCATTTTAATATTTTCGTCTTCACTATATGGAACTAAGACATTCTCTAATGCTTCGCGTTTTTGCACTATCTCATACTCTGAATATCCCTGCTCTTTTTTGAAGCCATAGTAGCACTCAATCAAATCTTTGTTTAGTTTTGAGTGATGAGAAATTACTTTTTCACTAAATATAAAAACTCCATCTTTTTTAAGTGCTGTTGCTATCTTTTTTAAAAGTTCTTCACGAACAAGTGGGCGAATAAACTGTAGAGTATAGTTGCTGATAAAAACATCTGCTTCTTTGTAATCGTACTCTAATATATCTGCATTTTTCACGACTATATCTGCACCGTAAGCCTCACATTTTTTTCTGGCTTGGTTTAGCATGGCTTCTGAATTATCAAGACCTATCAAAGTAGCTTTACTATTTAATTTTCTATCAATATTTAAAAGAAGGGATGCAGTTGAGCATCCAAGATCATATAAAAAACCACCCTCTGAGATATTTTTAAGTGCAAAAAACTCTGTTATCTTCTGAGACTCTCTATAAAATGGCACACTTCTAGCTAACATATCATCAAAGACTGCTGCTACTTCTTCATCAAATTCAAATTGTTTTTTTATAGGTTTTGTAAATACTTTATCATTCATAAAAGTATTTTAGCTAAAATACATAAAAATTATATTTTAAGGAAGATAATGAACTTTGACATTTCAACTCTAATGATGATATTTTTCATTCTAGCACTCGTCGTAAGTATTTGGAAAGTATATG
>JAYELK010000136.1:0-8872 GCA_034717415.1 Campylobacterota bacterium
AAGCTTGCCCATTTATCGTCTTTGATATCTTTGATTGAGTTAAACACATTTTTATTCTTTTTCGCTGTTACTGTAAAAAGCATATTCTCTTTATCGCAGTAGTTAAATATTGCTGCTTGATATCCTGCGCTATCTATGCGTACTCTATCAAATTTCACACCTAATGGAAGTTGTTGTTGGCACTGTTTGATAAACTCTAGATTTTCTTTTGCTGGTGCTTCATTACCTTCTCTGAAATCTACATCAATCACATAGCCTCCATTAATATGACCAACCATAGGCATATAACCAGGAGCATCTTTGTAAGACCATTTGGCTGTGTTCTTATGAGCTTCTATAAATGTTGCATCTATATCAAGAATTAGTTTGTTAGTCTCAATTTTGTTTAGATATTGTTTTAGAAATTTTTTGTTGATTTCTCTTATACCCTCTTCACCTTTAATCCCATGTTTACGAAGGTATTTGGAAATAGCATTTGCTGTTGGAATATTGTCTATTTTTAAAAGTGTAGTGAGTGCTTTATCTACTTTTATCTCTCTGATATCATCAAGAAAGCGACCACCACTGTGAAGCATCAGAATAAGAGGAAAGATGAATTCAAATGCTGAATAGCCGTTGTTGCGTTTAGCTTTTGGTAGATTCGCATTACACATTTTTTCAAGGTTCATACCTTTGAGGTATTCTCCTAGTATTGCTACACCTGTTCTTGGTGTAAGCTTCTCGTTTGTGGACTCTAGTTTGAAGTTTAATGTAGTTTGCACTATAATTCTCTTGTTTTGGAAAAAGTTACACCAGATAGGTGAAAGTTTTTAGTGTGGCTTTTTCGCTTTAAAGTACCTAATTATAGAGCAATTTGGCTTGTTGTCTAATTTGGTATGGAATTATTGGGGCTATCATCCTGTTTCACCCTTTGTGGTGCATCCTCCGTTGTATTCCACATCTCCAAACTCTCACGCTCAGTAACTTTATGATACTTATCATGAGAACTTAAAAGTGAGACTTCTGATTGTAAGATTTTCATAACTAATCCTTTATGTCATGCTAAAAACATATCGGCATTAATTATAAATATCTTATTTCTTAAGAACAATATAACTCATAAAATAGTATTATAAAAATAATAATTAATCCATACGGATAGGAAAGCCGTATATGTTTTTTGGAAGCAGTAAATTAAAAGAAGAGATAAAAGAAAAAGATGTACAAATCAGTTCACTTCAATTAGCAATACAAGAACTTAATGCCGAATCAAAGAAAAAATTGGAGTCTAGGTTAAAAGAGCTTAAAAAGTCAAATCTAAAGTTAGATTCTAAAACAAAAGAGATTGAAGAGTTAAGTACAGAGTTGGACTATAAAACAAAAGAACTTAGAGATGTAAATGATGAACTAGAAAAAATGACAAGTTCTGATGCTCTTACCGGTGCTTATAATAAAAGATATTTTTATGATGTAGCAGAAAGTATTATCTCCTTAGCAAAACGAGAGAAACAACCTCTTTCTTTAGCTGTGATAGATATAGATGAGTTTAAAAAGATTAGTTCTCTTCATGGTCATAATATTGGAAATCAAATTTTACAAACCCTTGTACATGAACTTGCGTACCATATCAGAGAGAGTGATCTCTTTGTAAAATTTAACGAAGAGGAATTTATTATCCTTTTTCCAAATACATCTTTAAAACAAGCCCTAATCATCTCAGAAAAATTGAGACAAAAGGTAGAATCTTGCAGTGGAGTTAATAATATAAAATTTACCGTAAGCATAGGTATATCTGAGTTTATAGAATCAAAAGACAATATTGAAACTACCTTAAAAAGAGCAAACGAAGCACTTTGCACAGCTAAAGAGAGTGGTAAAAACAGTATAAATTCTATCTCTCTAAAGGTAAAAATTGATTAAAAAAGTAAAAAAATATGCCACAACAAACACACTTGTTGTAGTTGGGATACTCCTTGGTGGGTTGTTTGGTGTTTTTTTCCCAGAGTTAGCACTCCAACAAAAAATTATCGGTGTTGCTTTTATCTCTTTTTTAAAAATGCTTGTTATTCCTCTTGTTTTTGCCAGCATCTATGTTGCTATCTTAGGCTTAGGCTCACTTGAACATCTAAAAAACATAGGTCTAAAAACTATTTCTCTCTATCTATTAACAACTGCTCTTGCTGTACTCTTAGCTATTGTTGTCATGAATATTTTTGGCATTGGCGAAGTTGTAAGTGGAGAAAATCTGGAGTATGCAAAAGCAGGAACTATAGCCCCTTTCTCTTTTGAGAAAATGATTTTAAGTTTTATTCCAACAAATATCTTTGCCTCACTCAACAATGGCTCTATGATGCAGATAATTGTCTTTGGGATTTTATTTGGTATAGCATCCCTCTATCTAAAACCATCAGAAAAAGAGACCATGGTTAAGTTTTTTACAGCTGTCTCAGAAGCGATGTTAAAGATGGCAGAGTGGGTTATACTTATGACTCCTATCGGTGTTTTTAGCCTTATATCTTTTGTTATAGCCGAGCAAGGTATAGATGTTGTTTTAGACTTATGGAAGTATGTTTTAGTAGTAGTAGGAGTTATAATTCTACATGCCATAGTTACTCTACCGGCTATCTTATCACTCTTTGGCAAAACTAACCCATATAGATATCTCTCCGATGTTCGTGAAGCTCCTATTATGGCATTTTCAACTGCATCTTCTGCTGCAACTCTACCTGTATCTATGAAAGTCTCGCAAGAGATGGGTGGAGTTAGTAAAAAAACAGCCTCCTTTGTTCTTCCTCTAGGTGCTACTGTCTCTATGGACGGTACAGCAGCTTATCTAACAGTAGCAGTTCTATACATTGCAAATCTAGCAGGAACTGCTCTTAGCTTTGGCGATCAAGTTCTTTTGGGGATTACAGTTGTAGCCCTTAGTGTTGGAGTTGCAGCACTTCCTAGTGCCTCGCTTGTAATGATGGTCGTAATCTTAAACCAGCTTGGTCTTCCTGTGGAGTATATGGCTCTTATAGTAGCAGTTGATCGCATACTTGACATGTGTAGAACCTCTCTAAATGTAACCTCAGACCTTATCATAACAAAAGTAGTTGACCAACTAGAAAAACGCTAAATGAACAACAAACACTTTACATATCTTCTAATCTTTGCCATGTTTTTATGGGGAGGTGGCTGGAGTGCTTTAAAAATTCTCACTCTAAACTCACCAATGGAAGTGATTGTGTTTTGGCGATTTTTTATTATGAGCATCTCATTTTTACCCATACTTTTTTTTGTAAAAGAACCACTTGCTTTAAATAGAAAAAAGATAAAGTTTATTACCTCTAGTTCACTTTTAAATATTGCTTTTATGGTCTCCTCTTTTTTTGGTGTTAAGTATGGATTGGCTGGTTCTGGTGGAGTTATCATAACAACACTTAGTCCAGTTATAACCTTTTTACTTGTAGCCATTCTTTTTAAAAGCAGAATCAATCTTACACAATATTTTGGGCTTTTTATAGGGATGCTTGGTGGGGTTGTTATGCTTGGGTTAAATGATACAGATCTATTTTTCAATGGCTCAAATATCTACTTTTTACTCTGTGCTATTATCTGGGCAGGAGTTACCATTCTATCTCAACACTCTCATCAACACATCCATCCCATCCACTACAGTTTTTTTATCTCAATCGTAGCTACTATCGTTACATCCATCTACGCTTTTGGTTTTGGATTTAATCTTATGAGTGTTTTTTCTCAAAACAGAGAGTTTTGGATAGCTATGATCTATCTGGCTGTTTTAGGTCAAAGTGTTGCAACAACTATCTTTTTTATAGCTTCTGGAAAACTTGGAAGCCAGATAACAAGTTCTTTTATGTTCCTAGTTCCCCTCTTTGCTCTTCTTATCGCTTCTACTATACTTGATGAGCCTATAGAGTTACATATCCTTTTAGGAGGGACACTAAGTCTAATCGCTCTATATTTCATAAATAAAAAAGAAATTTTATAACAATTAAGATTCTTTTATAAAACTACTGATATACTTAAGCGATTATTTAAAAAATTTAAGGAGTTGTTTCAATGTCCAGAAAAAACCTATCAAAACAAGATGCTCCCAAGAACATCACAAATAGTGAAAAAAAACTTGGTGATAATGACTTTATAGTTTCAAAAACAGATCTTAAGGGTAAGATTATCTACTGTAATGAGATATTTGCAAAGATGGCTGGTTACCCTCCAGCTGATTTAATCGGTGCAAATCACAACCTTATCCGTCATCCGGATATGCCTCGTTTAGCTTTTAAAGTTCTTTGGGATTTGGTTAAAGATAAAAAAGAATTTTTCGGTTTTGTAAAAAATCTCTGTGCTGATGGTGGTTACTACTGGGTTTTAGCATATATAACACCAGACTTAGACCCATCGGGGAAAATTGTTAGCTACACTTCCATAAGAAGAAAAGCACCACAAAGTGCTATAGATACAATAGTCCCTATCTACAAACAACTTCTTGATGCAGAGAGAAGTGGTGGTATGGATGCTTCGGCAAAACTTCTAGCTAAGGTTTTAGAAGACAATAAGGTTGGCTATGATGAACTTGCTATCAACCTTCAAAAAGGAGCAACTTTATGAGTCTATTTTCATTTGGCAAAACTAAAAATGATGAAACAGCACTACTAAATAAAATATCTAAGGTTTTACGAGATATAAAAAATGGTAAACTTACCAGTCGTGTGATCTTATATAGAAATGAAACTCCTTTAGAAGCTATAGCATGGGATATAAATAACTCTCTTGACCAGATGGAAGTTATCCTAAGAGAGACTCGTTTTACCGTACAAGCAGTTAGTGAAGGCAAGATGTATAGAAGCATGTTCCCTGAAGGTCTTCATGGAGAGTTTAAAGATACAGCAAATGCTATACAAAAAGCAGTGGCTTCTATGAAAGCAAATGAACGATATAAACTTATGGGACAACTATCATCTTCTTTTGGTGAGTTTAATGGTGGCACGAAAGGGAACCTAGACCTAATTACTGCTGATATAAATAAAACAGAAGAAGCATTTACAGAAGTTACTAAACTTACTGCTAATGCTTCTAACACTGCGGAGGAGACTTATGGTGCAGTTGAGACAACAGCGACAGAGATTTCAACTCTTCGCGAACTTGTTGGAGATACTGCTGAAGCTATCGAGCAGATGGATACAAATGTAAACGAGATCTCAACAGTTGTAGGTCTCATAAAAGATATTGCAGACCAAACAAACCTCTTAGCACTAAATGCAGCCATAGAAGCAGCTCGTGCAGGCGAACATGGACGAGGTTTTGCTGTTGTTGCTGATGAAGTTAGAAAACTCGCAGAGAGAACAGCTAAAGCAACTGGCGAGATAAGTATAACTATACAAAATCTTCAACAACAGTCAAGCAGTATCTCCCAAAATGCATCAACTATTAGTGATATTGCAAACAATGCAAATGACACCATGAATGTCTTCTCAGATACTATAGGATCTCTTACAACAGATATGAAAACTACCTCATCTTCATCAAATCAAAGTAGTTTTTCCCTATTTTTATCTAACTATAAAATTCATCACATACTCTTTAAATCAAGAGCTTACTCTGCAGTTGTAAACAGTACTGTGACAGAAGAACTTAAAGATGATTATAGGCATTGTGGTCTAGGTCTTTGGTACTATAGTACTGGGCAAAAGCTTTTTGGAAACAATGCTACATTTAAAAAACTTGAGATTCATCACAAGCAGTTTCATGACCTTATAAATGAAAATTTGGACTGTGCTTTAACTGGTGGATGTATGGCTAAAGAGAAATCCCAAGATGAGATCATGAAGAGATTTCAAGATGCTGAAGAACATTCAAACACTCTCTTTGATCTGATGGACTCTTTAGCACAAGAAGTTGGTCACAGTGTAAATATGAATGAAGTTTTAGCCTAAAAAGCTACTACTTCTACACTAAATCTACACTTTTTATCTTTATAATAGAACCCAAGAAAGAGGGGTAAAAGTCTCTTTTGGAAACTCCCTTAAAATTATAAATACCAGTTTCACTTTGTTACCCATCAAAGTGAAACTAATTTTATCTAGCTTTCGTTACTTACTTTTTTTCTGCGTTTTTGTTTCATTTTAAGTTTTGCAAGTTCACGCATATCAACAGTAGAATCACTCTCATCAACTATCTCAACACCCAAAATAGTCTCAACACAATCTTCAAGTGTTATGATGCCTTCTGTTTGGTCATAGTTATCCATAACTAAAAACATATGATCTTTCTTAGCGATAAAAAGGTCTAATGCTTTGGAAACAGGGATATTTTCATTTATGGCGAATATATCTTTTTTAATAGAGCCAAGAGTTACACTATCATCTTCTAGTGCTTGTTTAAAGATTCTTTTTGTCATAACTATGCCAACAACTTCTTCTATAGATTCATGATATACCGGAATACGAGAAAATTTAAATATATCCTCTTTTGTTTCTATAATCTCTTTTACACTCATCTTCTCATCAAGAGCAAAAACAACACTTCTTGGTGTTAAAACTTCCCCAACTTTTATGTTATCAAGATTTAAAATATTTTCAATTACATCTGACTCTTTCTCATCTATAACACCTTCATCTTCACTAAGAAGCATACTCTCTAAAAGTTCCTCTTTTGTAAAAGAGTTTGCATCATCACTTCCTCTTGAAATTCTATTTGTTACAAAAAGAGTGGTCAAGATTATAGGGTAAGTTATCCAGATAAAGAGCCTTATAACATATGCAGATATGGGAGCGAGTTGTTTCCAGTAGATGGCACCAATAGTTTTAGGAATAATCTCTGATAAAAACAGAATCGCAAAAGTAAGAACTATAGATACATAAACAACAGCATCGTGACCAAAAAGTATGGCAGCTTGAGCACCGACAGCTGCCGCACCCAAAGTATGTGCAAGAGTGTTTAAAATTAAAATAGAAGCAATTGATTTGTTTATATTCTCTTTATGAAGCTTTAAAAGCTTTCCAACAGTTGGTTTCTCCTTTTCTAACACAGCAACAAATGACATGTTTACAGACAAAAGTACTGACTCTAAAATCGAGCATAAAAATGATACCCCTACCGAGAGTACAAAAAATAGTATTAATAAATCCAAATTTTATAAAATCCTTATAATAAAATATATGTTGCTAGACCTAAAAAGCTAAAAAAGCCTACAACATCTGTTACGGTTGTTAAAATAACCGTACTTCCAATAGCTGGGTCAATATCCATCTTCTTCAAAAAGAGAGGTATCGTCGCACCAAAAAAACCTGCCATAAAGAGGTTTATAACCATACTTAAAGCAATAACTACTCCAAGCATCCCCATGTTAAACCAGAGAGAGGCGATAATACCTGTAACTATCGCAAACAAAAAACCATTGCCTAAAGAGATAGTTACCTCTTTTTTGATAATCCTCATAGCATCGCCTTGAGATATATCACCAAGTGCCAACTGTCTAACTACAACCGTTAAACTCTGAGTTCCGGCATTTCCTCCCATAGAAGCAACTATGGGCATCAGCACAGCAAGGGCTACCATACTCTCTAGTGTATCCGAAAAGAGTGCTACTACCAAAGATGCAACAATAGCTGTAAAAAGATTCAAACCAAGCCAAGTTGCACGGGTACGAGCAGCTTTGAGTATCTCATCATCTTCCTCTGCTTCATCATCAACTCCGGCAAGATTATACATCTGCTCTGTAGCATGTTCATTTATAATATCATAAATATCATCAGAAGTGATACGACCGACCAAGATTCCATAGGTATTTACTATGGGCATAACAGAGAGATCATACTCTTCAAAATAGTGTACAACCTCTTTTATATCCTCTCTGTCTTGGGCAACCTTAGGTTCAAAACTATCATCACTTGACTCTATATTTTCTTTTAATGTCTTAGAAAAATCAAAAATCAGTAAATCATCTAGTCCAACCCTGTATCTTAGCCTATTTTCCTCATTGGTTATAAACAGATTTTGAACATTTTCAAGTTCGTTCTCTTTTCTAAGCTTTGCAAATCTTCTTATAACATCTTGAACTATTTCACTTTTGTAGGCTGTAAAAACTTCAAGCTGCATATATGCACCGGCTTCATCCTCTTCATAGTTATGAAGCTTTATAATCTCCTTTTGATCTTCCTCGTCAAGCGTCTCAAAAACCTCAGAAGCTATTGCATGGTCAATCTCTTCAAGTTCATGCATAAAGTCAGCTTGATCATCTGATTCTAGTTCTGTTACGGCATGTGAAAGTTCATCAACAGTAAGAGACTCTACAACATCATCAAAAAGCCTATCAGGAAGGGCAAGAGCAACATCACCAATCAAATCTTTTGGTACAAGTTTTACAGCAGCAGAAAAATCATTATCATCTAATGTTTTTAAAATCTTTGCTATATCTGATGGGTGTATCTCACTAATCTCATGAGAATTAAGGTACTCTTGCAGTTTAATCATAATATGAAATTATACACTCTTATTTTCGGATTTTGATTACAAACGAAGAAAAGTCTAAACTGTCTAATCTTGAAACAAGTTTATGAAAGTTATAGTTACTCTCATCAAGCAGATTTTCACTTACATGCTCAAACTCATGCAGACTTAATGGCTTTTTTGAATAGATAGCAACATAAAGTTCTTGTATAGTTTTTTTATATGGATTTGCTACACTGAAAATATCTCTGCTTTTAACATCTGGGTAACGAAATGAGTGGCTTGACTTTTTATTTGCCAAGAGTATACCAACTCGTATGTTCTTTTTTTATAAATTTTTACTCTATACTGCTTTTGAGTTTTCGTTGGAAGTAATGTATCGATTCTTAACTAAAGCGGCAAAGTCTAGCTTGTGGGAAAGTCGGATAATTACACT
>JAYELK010000137.1:0-1737 GCA_034717415.1 Campylobacterota bacterium
TATGTTATGATGTCAGAAGTGACAAAAAATACTTATTCCACGCGGATGTGGTGAAATTGGTAGACACGCCAGACTTAGGATCTGGTGCCGCAAGGTGTGAAGGTTCAAGTCCTTTCATCCGCACCATTCTGAACAACCATCAAACCCCCTATATACCGGACTTTCAAGCAATAAGTGAAACTTTTGAGAAACTTAATAAAATTGAGAAACAATTAAAACTACTTGACTTATACAACTCCAAATATCTTTTAAAAAGAAACTCTATTTACTACTTTGTATTGCGAGTTACTAAAACTACTATAATCAAGAAATCTTTACACACATCTAACTATACATTCGCTATTATTATGAAACTAAAAATAATGAATAGGTTGGCTAGTATGGGTTTAGGAGATAAAGGTTTCACAATGACTATTGGTGAGAGTTCACTCAACTTAGTAGCTGAAAATGAAACAGAAAAAAAGTTATTAGCAGAGATGGAAAAAACAGTAACAGCAAAAATTAATAGATTGAGCAAAGACCATAATGTAGCCATCGAAGACTCTACAACCAGAGATACAATGAACCTCAAAACATACACCGACAAATTTCTATTGTTTAAAGAAAAAACGGGTACTTCTAAAAAAGTAATGATGAAATATAGACAAGCTGTTGAGTATCTAATTATTTTTTTTGGAGCAAAAAAGAATTTAAAAAACATCACCAATAAAGAAGCCAATGATTTTCAACTATTTTTACTAGATGTTCCACAAAGGTGGAAAACAAAAGCAGACCTAAAAGGTAAGGATATTAAGTTACTTATTGACAAGAATAGTAAGCTTTTAGATAAGTATGAAAAACAAAAATTAAGTACAATAATGGCAGTGTTAAAAATCATAAAAGCTACATTCAATTATTTTATGGATAATACATATATCTACTCAAATCCATTTAATAGCCTATCTAAAATACAACAAAAACCCACTACTGATAAAAGAGAATTTCAACATTCTGAACTTAAAAGTATATTTCAATATTTAGTGAGAAACAAAAGACGAGAAGACTATAACTTTCTAAAGTTTCTCCTATATACAGGACTAAGACGAGGAGAAGCATTAACTGTAACTTGTGCAGATATTGACCTGACAAAATCTCTTATTGATATTGATGGCACAAAAACAAAAAATGCAAAACGAATAGCAATAATCCACCAATATCTAAATGAGGTAATCTCCTATCAAACTCAAGGGAAAAATATTGATGACTATTTGTTTTATAATCAAAATCTCACATTAAAATATAGAGATGAAAAAGTTGGTAATGAATTAAATAAAGTCATAAAAGATGTTCTAGGTGACGAACTAAAAAAAGTATTAGACCTACATAGTTTACGAAAAAGTTTTGCTCAAGAAATATATCTAGCTGATGTATTTGACGACCTAGCAGTTAGAACTTTAATGGGTCACTCAACAAAAAACGATGTTACTGACACTCACTATCTGCGAGGGAAAAGAGACTATAAAATTTTAAAAGCAAACATGGATAAAGTTGATTTTAGTAAATATTTTTGACTTATAAACTCCACTTACCTGCTAATAACAAAATATAAAAATTAATTTTGTTGTTCACTCATCCCTGCAAGAACAAGGTGTGATTTTTTAATACCAAGTTCAGAAGCATAGTAGTTAAGCTTGTTTAGAACATCGACTGAGATTGTATAAGTTTGGATAATAGTTTTTTTAAAGTTAATCGGTATAT
>JAYELK010000138.1:0-8870 GCA_034717415.1 Campylobacterota bacterium
TTTGATTGAACGCTTCTTTGATAGTTTTTCTCTTGATTTTCTTGCCATATCTTCTCTTTTATGCTTTTTGAAAATACTAGCAATTATTGTTCTAGTTTTGTTCATGGCTTTTTATGGGATTGGGGTGGAGATTTTAGCCTTAAGTTGAAAATTTTATGACTTGTTAAGCGATTTTGTCATACTTTATGTATATAGAAACAGATAGATAATATTTAAAAGGGTAATTTATGATTCCATTTTCTGATGAAGAGTTGATGACTCCAGTACGAAGTGTGATAGACAAAATTCGTCCAACTTTGGCTTTGGACGGTGGTGATATAGATTTTATAACTGTAAAAAACTCAAAAGTATTCGTTCAACTAAAAGGTGCATGTATAGGATGTGCCAGTAGTGGTAACACGCTAAAATACGGTGTAGAGAGACAACTTAGAATGGATATACATCCTGAGTTATGTGTAATAAATGTACCAATCGGTATGGAACATGATATAGAGAATTTATAATAAAGTAAGTATATGATTAGTAAATATAAGATATTAACACAAGCAAATGATAGTTTTACAAAGTCTGAGTATAAGAATGCTTTGGAGCAATTTGCAGTAGTTTTACAAGACTATCCCAGTTCAAAAGAGGCTTATAATGGCGTTATACTCTCTGAAATGGCTATGAGTGGTGAGAGTGGTGCTGAAGCTCTTTTTGATTATTATGAGATACTCAAAGAGGGGGACAAAGAAGAGGCAGATAAAATCATGAGTGACATTCTACAAAATATGGATGGTACGATAGAGAAATTAAGTGAGGTTTTTTCTCAGCCACTTCGTGATAGGTTGGAGTTTGAAGACGGTATTCTTTATGAAGATTTTAAAAAGGTTCTTGATGATGGAACTGATTTTAGAGAGACTTTTGAAAATATCATGTTTTCAACCCGTATAATCATTACTAAAAAAGAGGATTTTATTGATTTTTTGGATAACTTGATTGAGAATGATTTTGGGGAGATGGCATTGACATATCTTGAAAATGCACTTGGTGCTTATCCTAGTGATAAACTACTTAGAAAACTACTTAAAAAATTAGCAAAAGGTAAATTAGTTGAAAATTGAATTGCCAAACCAAGCATTTAAATATGTAACAGAAAATTCTACTGAATGTGACAGTCAAACTGCTTTTGTTAAAACTGCACAAAATGAAAAGTATCTGCAAAATGCAAAAGATAACAATGCTCACTCTATTATCAAGATAGAAGATATAGCTGAGCTTTTTGGTATAGATAAAATCAAGATAGTTGGAATTACAGGAACAAACGGTAAGACAACTACAGCAAGTGCGATCTACTCTTTTTTACTTGATTTGGGTTATAAAGTGGCTATGCAGGGAACTCGTGGGCTATTTATGAACGATGAAGTTGTAGAGGGAAAAACTTTAACAACTCCATCAGTTTTAAATACATATAAACATATCTACCAAGCAGTAGAGGTCGGATGTGAGTTTTTTATTATGGAAGTCAGTTCACATGCCATAGTTCAAAAAAGAGTTGAAGGTCTTAACTTTGAACTTAAGATACTTACAAATATTACCCAAGATCACCTAGATTATCATAAAACTTTAGGAGAGTATATAGCTGTTAAAAATAGCTTTTTTCAAGATGAGGGCAAGAAGTTGATAAATAGAGACGAAGATAGAGCCTCTTTTAATATAAAAAATACTTTTACTTATGGTATAGAAAACCCATCTACATATAAGCTTATCGCGTACTCTTTAAATGATGGTTCAAGTGGAATTATTCAGCATTTTGCAGAGGTTGTACCTTTTACAGCTTCTCTTCACGGATTTTTTAATCTATATAATCTTATGGCTGCTATTGGCGCTGTTCATATTTTAACAGGCAAGAAATTAGAAGAAGTTGTAGAAGTAGTTGATAATTTTGCAGGAGTAAGTGGACGAATGGAACAAGTTTGTGAACTTCCTAATGTTATAGTAGATTTTGCCCATACGCCAGATGGAATGCAACAGGTTTTAAATGCTCTTAAAGAGAAAGAACTTTTAGTCGTTTTTGGTGCCGGTGGTGACAGAGATAGAGAAAAACGCCCTATGATGGGAAGAGTCGCAGCATCTTTAGCAAAAAAAATCTACATAACAAGTGACAATCCAAGAGATGAAGATCCTCAGGCAATAGTTGATGAGATACTATCAGGTATAGAAGATAGAAGTAGTACAATCGTTGAGTTAAATAGAAAAAAGGCGATAGAGATGGCACTTGATGAGCAAGAAGATTCACAAGTTGTAGTGATTTTAGGTAAAGGTGATGAGACTTTTCAAGTTATTTATGATGAAAAATTTCCTTTCGATGATAGAGAAGTTGTGAGAGAACTTTTAAATATTAAAGCTTAAAACCTTACATTAAGACCAAGATAGCCTATATTTAGATGAGAGTTAAAGTTATCTGCTGTAGCATTTAGTTTTTCATAAGATGTATATTTATAACCATAATCAACTTCAAAATCTAATCGTTCATTTATTGGAATAAAAAATCCAAGACCAACATTAAAGCTACTAAAGTTAAGCGCATCTTTATCTTCACTCTCTATATCCACATATCCAGCACCAAATCCAACTTTAAAGAAAGGATTTACATATATATCCCAATCAAAAGCTTTCATTAGCTCCAAGTTTAAACCATATCTATCGCCATCATTAAGAGAAAAAATATCTGAATCTTTTTGTGCATATTCAAGAGAGAACTCAACAGCGTATGCCTCTCTAATTCCGTAACCAACTTTAATTTTTGCAGTTTGTGCTGAATTTGTAACGACTGTATCATCTGAAAAACTTTCGTTTAAGTAACCATAACTTGTACCTAAATAGACTTTAGCATCTGAATATAGGGATGTGATTAGTAGTGTAAATAGTATTATTTTTTTCAATTTTTTATTTTTCTTGTAGTATTTTATTTGCAATTATAACTTAAAAATATAAACTTATTTATAAGCATGAGATTATATATGTATAATTTTGCTATAATTTCGAAAAAGTAAGGATAATAATTATGGGAATTCCTCAACCAGCCTTTTATATATTTAAGTGTGAGCAGTCAGCTCCTCCAGGTATGCCAAAACCATCGTGTGTAACACCAGAGACTCAAGACCTTTTTCAACATCTTGCAACTAAACTAATGCAAGAGGGAATCATGGGTACAGTTCAACCGATTCGTACATCATGTATGAACCGTTGTTCTTCAGGACCGATTATTTTAGTAGAACCGGGTCATACGATGTATGTTGGTCTTACAAAAGATAAAATTGACCGTATTGTAACTGAGCATATTATCGGTGGAAATGTAGTTCAAGAGTTTGTTATAGAAGATGAACTTTGGGATGAAGCAGTAACTCCTAAAGAGATGCAAAAGCAGATGGGAAGATAGGAATTTTATATGTTAATTGATATGTTGTACAGCAAGATTCATCGTGCTACAGTAACTGATGCTAACCTAAACTATGTTGGTTCTATTACTATAGATGAAGAGCTTTTAGAAGCTTCTAAAATGAGAGTTGGACAAAAAGTTGAGATTTTAAATGTCAATAATGGTGAAAGATTTTCTACTTATATTATCTTAGGTGAACGAGGTAAGCGAGACATCTGTTTAAATGGTGCCGCAGCTAGAAAAGTTCACAAAGGTGATAAAGTAATCATAGTTGCTTATGCTACTTATGATGAAAAAGAGTTAGAAAGTTACAAGCCTAAAGTTGTTATCTTAGATGATAATAATGATATTGATTATATAGCAGACACTATTTAATTATGTTTGGGAACATGGGTGATATGAGTAAGATGCTTGAGGGGATGCAAGAGAGTGCTACAAAACTTCAAGCCGAATTAGAATCTAAAACCTTTAGTGTAAAAACTGGTGGTGGAATGGTGGAGTTAAGTCTAAATGGTAAGGGTGAAGTTATTGATCTAAATATTGACGACTCTCTTTTAGATGACAAAGATTCTCTTCAAATTTTACTGATAGGTGCTATGAATGATGCAAACAAAATGGTTATGCAAAATCAGCAAAATAGTGCGATGGGGATGTTAGGCTCAATGGGTGGAATGAATCCATTTGGAGCAAAGTAGGTGGTAAGAGTTTTCTTACTGCTCATCTTTGTTCTTCTTAATCTTCAAGCCTCATCATGTCGTGGTGGTTATACCTCTTGTAAACAAAAAATAATCGACTCCAAATCAATTATAAATCAATCACTTCAATTTCCTGTAAAGAAACACCAAAGAATACTCTTTTCTACTTCTATTGTACATGCCAAGATATTAAAATATGACCCATATTTGTCTCTCTATCTTATAGAAGATAAAGAAGGCTTTAAATATCCTTTTAAAATAAACTATAACCTTACATTGGGAACTGCCGGAGTTGATAAAAAGATGGCAATAGAGGGTAAAATCCTAAAACGACAAGTTGGTCTAAATAGTTTTGCAAAATATAGTGAGCCTCTTTTTGTTCCAAGTTTGCTTTTAACGAGCTGTTGTTCATTAGAGGGGATTGTTACTTCTAAAGGAATTATAGAAAAAGAGTATATAGATAGGTTTGTAAATGTAAAAAAGGTTTCTTACGCTGATATAGGGATAAGAGTAGAAGATAAAAACAAAGATATTGTTGTAAATGCAATAAATCCCTATATGAAAGGCAATCCCTTTAAACTTGGAGATTTTATTTTAGAGTTTGATGGTAAAAAAGTTAAAACAAGTGCTGTTTTAATGAGAAAGATACTTTTTAGTAAAATTGGTTCGATTCATAAAGTAAAAGTCAAAAGAGGCAGAAAAGTTTTAACGCTTAAGGTAAAAGGTAAAAAAAGATATGGCGGTGGCTACCTAAGTGATACTTTTTTAGAGTTTTTAGGACTCTCTTTTGATAAAAATTTATATATAGTAAAGATAGAAAAAAAAGCCGAGAAGTATGGACTAAAATTAGGCGATAGATTACTGCAAATCAATCAAACAGATATCTTCAACGAAGAAGATATAATAAAAACTATTTTACAAACAAAAAACTCATCTAATCTTCTGTTACAAAGAGATGGATTTCAGTTTTTTGTGAATGTAAATTAGATAAACTTTCAAATGCAAAATTTCGAACAATTTTTACTAAATAATTTACCAACATCAAAAAGTATTCATCCTACTTATGAAGATGCACTTCATGAGATGCTAATCGCCGGTGGAAAGAGATTTCGTCCTGCCCTTTTGCTTAGTGTTGTTTCTTCTTATAATCCCCTGTTGATAGAGGGTGCTTGGCATGTGGCTTACGCTGTTGAACTGCTTCATACCTACTCCTTAATTCATGATGATCTTCCTGCTATGGATGACTCTCCACTTCGTAGGGGCAAACCAACTTTGCATGTGGTTTATGATGAGGTTACAGCTATTTTAGTTGGAGATGCACTAAATACTTACTCTTTTGAAGTTTTAAGCAATGCTCCGTTTTCGGACTACACAAGAGTACAACTTATCCGTGAGTTAGCTACTAATGGTGGTTTAAACGGTATGGTTTTAGGTCAAGCTATTGATTGTTACTTTGAAAACTCGCCTCTTGATATCGAAGATGTTAAAATTCTTCACACAAATAAAACAGCAAAACTTATAGCTGCCTCACTTAAGATGGGTGCTATTATAGTTTCAAAAGAAGATTTAGGTGAAAAGCTTTATGATTTTGGTATAAAACTTGGGCTTTTATTTCAAATCCAAGATGATATTTTAGATGTAACGCAGAGTTCAGAGGAGGCTGGAAAGCTAACTGGAAATGATGAAGATAAAAATAGTTTTGTAACTTTGATAGGCTTAGAAGAGACTATGAAAGAAGCAAATACTTTAGCGGATGAACTCTCACTAGAGTTGAACAATTTTGATGAAGAGTTACAAAATAACCTTTCACCACTACTTACAAAATACATAAACAGACATAGGAATTAAAAAATGAGTAATCAAATGCGTCAAAAAATGGCAGATAGTATAAGATTTTTAGCAGCAGATATGGTTCAAGCGGCAAACTCCGGTCACCCAGGTGCACCTATGGGTCTGTCTGATATAGCAGTTGTTTTAAGTGAACATTTGAATCATAATCCTAAAAATCCTTCATGGTTAAATCGTGATAGAGTTGTTTTTTCAGGCGGACATGCAACTGGACTTATCTATTCTCTTTACTACCTTTGGGGATATGGTTTAGAGATTGATGACTTGAAAAACTTTCGTCAACTTGATTCTAAAACTCCCGGTCATCCAGAGTTTGGACATACTGCAGGTATTGAGATTACTACTGGACCACTAGGGCAAGGTATAGCTAATGCTGTTGGTTTTTCTATGGCTTCAAAATTTGTAGGCGCTCAAACTAACTCTGAAACTGCTTCGTTAATTGATCATAATGTTTACTGTTTATGTGGTGATGGAGATTTAGAAGAGGGTATCTCTTATGAGGCTTGTTCTATTGCTGGACACAACAAGCTTGACAATCTAATTCTTATCTATGATTCAAATAGAATTACTATTGAGGGTTCAACTGATTTAAGTATTTCTGAAGATATTCGTATGCGTTTTGAGTCTCAAGGTTGGGATGTTTTAGAGTGTAACGGTCATAATTTTGATGAGATTGATAGCTCTATAACTACTGCAAAATCCAATAAAAAACCTACTATCATCATAGCAAACACTACTATTGCTAAAGGTGCTGGAGAGTTGGAGGGTTCACACCACTCTCATGGTGCTCCACTTGGAGATGAAGTAATCGCAAAAGCTAAAGCAGATGCCGGATTTGACCCTGCTAAATCGTTTTTCGTAGATGAAGATGTTATGGCTAGATTTAGATGTGCCATAGAAGAGGGTGATCTGCTTGAGCGAGAGTGGGTTCATAGACAAAAAACTCTTCCACTTATGGAGCAAAATGAAGCATTGAAAGCTTTACAAAATCCAGATTTTTCTCGTATTGATTATCCTACATTTGAAAAAGCTGAAGCTACTCGTGGAACTAATGGTAAGATTATGAACGCTATTGCTAAAGGGATTCCAAGTTTCTTAGGTGGTTCAGCAGATTTAAGTCCATCAAATAAAACAAACTTAAATGATATGGGAGTTTACCCTAAGGGAAGAAATATCTACTTCGGTATTCGTGAACATGCCATGGCTTCAATCGTAAATGCAATGGCTCTTTATGGTCCACTTTTACCTTTTTCTGCAACATTTTTTGTTTTCTCAGATTACTTAAAACCAGCAGCTCGTATCGCAGCACTTACAGGAATCCAACAGTTTTTTATCTGGACTCATGATAGTATCGGAGTAGGTGAAGATGGTCCAACTCACCAGCCTATTGAGCATCTATCACAGTTTCGTGCTTTACCAAACTTCTATGTTTGGAGACCGGCAGATGGTGCAGAGAATATTGAAGCTTGGAAAACAGCATTAAAAATGGATAAATCTCCATCAGCATTTGTGTGTTCAAGACAAAATCTTGCTCTTTTACCAAAACCTGCAGGTGGTGAAATCTCAAAAGGTGGTTATTTAGTTGCATCTGATGAAAACTCAGTTATAACTCTAATGGCATCTGGTTCAGAAGTAGAACTTGCACTTAAAGTAAAAGAAACACTAAATAGTATGGATGTTCCTGTAAGCGTTGTTTCAGTTCCTTGTTATGACCTTTTCATTGAACAAAGTCAAACCTATATTGATTCTATTGTTAAGCCAGATTGTAAAACTGTAGCTATTGAAGCTGCAAGAGGTTTAGAGTGGTATAGATTTGCAGATACTGTAATCTCAATGGATAGTTTTGGAGCATCAGCACCGGCAGGACAACTCTTTGAAAAATTTGGTTTTTCTGTTGATACTATTTTAGAAAAAATTAAATAGATTTATAACTCTACATGCCATGGCATGTGGAAATTCATAAATATTTTAAAACTTTAACAGCCACAAAAATAACTCCCAAAAACATAGTAGAAGAGATAAAAACTAAAGCAGTTACAACTCTAGGTTTGCAATCATACAAAGAAGCTAGGTTTACATTTGCAACAGCCAAAGGCATCATTAACTCTATAAAAATTATCCCTTTTATCATTGGGTCTAACTCTATATTTATAAGAACTAGAAATGTGATGGCTGGAAGTAGTATAAACTTAAATGTTAAAATCCAAACTACTAAAGTTTTGCTAAGCTCTTTAATCTTGGTTCCATAGAGATAGATTCCAAAGAGAAAGAGTTGCATAGTCATTGAAGCATAAGCACCCATCATAAGCGTGTTTAAGATTATGCCATCTGGTTTATAGCCATAGATGCTTAGAAGTATAGCAATTATTGCTGCCCAGAGTATGGGAAGCTTGACGATATTTTTTAGAGATGTTTTTCTGTCAAAAGTCCCTCGAGAATAATAAAAAACTCCAATGGTATAAACTACAAAGACATTTACAAGATTTACAACAGTAGTGTAAGGTATGGACTCTTCACCAAAAATAGCTATATTTATAGGTATGCCAAGATTTCCTGTGTTGCCAATAATGGCTGCAACAGTGGCGATAGAGTACTCTTTTTTATCTTCAAAAAGCAGTTTGGCTACAAAAGCAGAGACTATTATCACTATGGTAACAATACAAAGGTAGATGGACGGGGCATACAAAAGAGTAATATCAATAGGGCGAATCAAAAGACCCCAAAAAGTTAAAAAAACTTGTAAAAAGTAAACATTGATAAGGGTAATAGTCTTATCATCTATCTGCTCTTTAAAACTCATTTTGGCTATATAACCTATAATGATAAAAATATAGATACTTAAAATGGAAAATATTATTGAACTCATAGTGCAATTATAATATAATCTCACATGCAAACAATTGAAA
>JAYELK010000139.1:0-8855 GCA_034717415.1 Campylobacterota bacterium
TACAAATTATTAAAATTCGATATAATGCCAACAATGAAAAAAGATATAAAACGCATAGCTATAGTTAGATTATCAGCTCTTGGAGATATTGTAAATACAGCTGTTGTATTGCAGTTTATAAAGAGTGAATTTCCACATGCCAAGATAGAGTGGATAACAGAAGAGGTATTTGCTCCACTTTTGATGAATCATCCTCTTATATCTGCTGTTCACACTCTAAATCTAAAACAACTCAAAAAAGAAAAAAGCATCTCAAATCTTTTTAAAACCATCTCATACCTTAAAAATCTTGGTGAGTTTGACATCATTATAGATATTCAAGGGCTTTTAAAATCTGCTGTTGTTGCATGGCTTATAGGTAAAAACAGACATGGATTTGATAAAAACTCCTCAAGAGAATCTATCTCATCACTCTTTTATAAAACAACTTCAACTATATCTTACGGCGAAAATGTAGTTAAAAGAAACTGTTTTGTGGTTGGGGATGGGCTTGGATTCGAGATAAGCGATAAGATGATTTTAGATAAAGAACCTATCTTTGCTCATCTAAAAGAGAGATACCTGTTTGAACCAAAACAAAATGGCAAAAAAAATATTGCTATAGTTATCGGTGCCTCTTGGGAGTCTAAAAAATACCCTAAAGAGAGTGTAGCCCAGCTTTGCAATAAACTACAACAAAACTGCATTATACTCTGGGGCAATGAGATTGAAAAAGAGTATGGCATGTGGATTTGTGAAAACTCAGACTGTGCTACTCTTGCTCCAAAACTCTCACTTACAGAACTAATCTCTCTTATCTCAAATGTTGATTTACTTATAGGAAACGACACAGGACCAACTCATATGGCATGGGCGCAAAATATTCCTTCCATTACACTTTTTGGACCAACAACTACTAGAATGATCTATGAAACACCTCTAAATATAGGCATAAAATCTCCCTCAAAAGTAGATATTAACAAGATAGATAAAAATGATTTTAGCATTGAAGAGATAAAGGTTAACGATATTTTACAAAATGCAAAAAGGCTGTTAAAATGATAAGCTTTTATCTCTTTTTAATTTTAGAAAAATTTTTAATGATACTGCCCAAGAAAGTTAGAAAAGCTTTTTTTATAGGACTTGGTAAACTAGCATATCTACTCAGCAAAAGATACAAAAAAGTCGTAAGAGACAATCTGCTCTTTATCTATGGAGACAGAGCAGATGAAGAGTTTATCAAAAAAACTACAAAATACTCTTTTAAACTACTACTACTAAATTTTATGTACACAATGGAGAGTAGATATTACAGTGTAGAGGAGATAGCTAAAAAAGTTACCTTTGAAAATGAAGATGTAGTAAAAAAAGCCAAAGACCAAGGCAGACCAATAGTTTTTATCACTTCACATTATGGTGCTTGGGAACTTGGGGGCAGTATGCTAAGTGCATTTATAGAACCTATTATGATTGTCTATAAAAATATGAATAACCCTTACTTTCAAGACTATCTACTGAGTTCTCGTGCAAAATTCAACATAAATTATGTTGAGCGAAAAGGTGCTACAAGAGGCATGCTTAAACAACTTCGTTCAGGTGGGGCAATAGCACTTTTAATAGATACCAATGTAAGTAAAAAAGAGGCTATCAAAGTTGATTTTTTAGGCAAACCGACAAGCCAGATAAAAACTACTGCCTATTTTGCTAGAAAATTTGATGTAGCAATTATCCCTACTTTAATACATACTAAAGATGATGAAAATTATCTGATAAAATTTTATGATGAAATCATTCCACCAAAAACAGATGATGAAGCCAAAGATATAGCACTCTCTACCCAGATGCAGACTGATTGGTTAAGCAAAGAAATTTTTAAAGAACCAGAACCTTGGTTTTGGTTACATCGTAGATTTAAAAATGATTATCCCCAAATTTACAATTAACTATCACACTCTTTAGTTCTAGCCTCAAACAATTTTAAAATAGTTAGAAAAAAAGCAGTAATTGCAGGTCCTAAAATCATACCCCAAAAACCAAAAGTAGCCAATCCAGCGATAATAGCAAAGAAAATCACAAGTTCATTTATTCTTGTATCATCATCATTTAAAAGTCTGTTATTTATATCTTTTATGATAAGTGGCTTTATAAATGTATCTGCAATGATAGATATAACAATGATAGAATAAAGGGCGATAAAAATGGCACTATGGGCATCGCCGATAGAGAACTCATAAAGCATAAACGGAAGCCACATAAGAACTCCTCCCACAACAGGAATCAGAGATGCAAATCCATACATTATGCCAAAAAGTATGCCGTTATAACCCATAAAAGAGATAGCTACTCCAAAGAGTATACCCTCAAACATTGCTGTTACTATAATAGAGTAAAAAACAACACTCATAACAGATGACAACTCTCTTGCCAATAGGGTTGTCTCGTCCACAGACATCTGAACAACCCGTTTTAAAAATTCAACAACAAAAGCACCGTTATATTGAGCAAAAAAGTAAAAAATGATAACCAAGAAGGCATTTTTAAGAAATCCTGCACTAAATGCCCCAATAGTTCCGGTCAATGACAAAGCATTAGCAGTAATGGAGTTTATATTTATATTTTGAAGTGCATCGGTAGCATAAGGCTTTAAAAAGAGAAGATAACTAGGAGGGTTAGTCATAAAATCCCTAATATATATCTCTATATTTACAAATACTTCCGGTTCTAAAGAGTTTAGTTTTATACTTAAAGTTGCCAAGAAATAACCCAGTGGTGCAAAAAAGAGAACTGCTAGAAGAAAACTAGAACTAAGTGCAGCTAAAAATCTATTACGAAAAAGTTTTTCTAAAGCATCCTGAAGATTTGAGGTTGAAACAGCCAAAAGTGCAGCTATAGTAATACTAAGAATAAATGGAGCATAAAGAAAATACATCCAATATAGTGAAGTTGCAAAAAGAATGCCTACAAAATATTGTGGTTTCATTATGTCCATCTCCTTATCAAAGGAAGTGAATTCCATTGATAATTCCTTTCACTTTTAGCTAAAGCTTTATGCAGATAAATCACTAAATGATTTTCTGTAAAGCTACGCCTATCGGCGAGAGATAATTTTAAAATTATAAAATTCAAAAAAGTGTCCCTTCATCTACTGGAATTGTTACATTTAAAATCTCATAAGTAGCTCTTGTTGCTCTTCTACCCTTAGCAGTTCTTTCTAGGTAACCATTAGCAAGCAGATATGGTTCCAATACATCTTCAACTGTCCCCTCATCCTCACTAAGTGCAGCAGCGATAGTACTAAGTCCCATTGCTCTTCCTTTAGCAGATACTAAAAGTCTTAGAAGTCTTAAATCCATCTCATCAAAACCATGAGAATTTATACCTAACTCATCTAGTGCATATTTTGTTCGAGAATGTTTAATATCTCCCTCATCAGCAACATCAGCAAAATCTCTGACACGACGCAAAAGACGAAGAGCTATACGAGGAGTCCCTCTACTTCTTTTTGCTATCTCTATAGAAGCTTCATTTATTATCTCTTTATCAAGCTTACTTGAGGCTTGAACAATAATTTCTGCTAATTCATTTGGACTATAAAACTGCATTCTAAAACTCATGCCAAATCTATCTCTAAGTGGATTCGACAACATGCCAGCTCTTGTTGTAGCACCAATAAGAGTAAATCTAGGCAAATCAATCTTTACTGTCTGAGCAGCTGGTCCACTACCTATAATAATATCTATACGGAAATCTTCCATTGATGAGTAAAGAATCTCTTCAACAGCAGGCGAAAGACGATGAATCTCATCTATAAAAAGTATATCACCCTCTTCTAAATTGGTAAGAATTGCTGCTAAATCGCCACTCTTTTCTATCATTGGGGCAGCAGTTACTTTTATATTTGCATTCATCTCATTTGCGATGATTAAAGCTAGTGTGGTTTTTCCCAAACCAGGAGGTCCAAAAAATAAAACATGGTCTAAAGCTTCTTCACGCTTTTTACTAGCTTCAATAAATACACCAAGATTCTTTTTAATCTGTTCTTGCCCTATATACTCACTCCAAGCATCAGGACGAAGAGTTTTTTCTGTTATCTCTTCCTCAGCGTTAAATGTTTCTATCTCAACTAATCTTTCCATATCTTTACTTCTTAATAGGTATGAATATCTTGAGGAAATTCTTTTGCTTGAACCTCGTCAGAGTAGTTTTTAATCGCCTCTTTAACTAACGAAGCTCCATCCATATACTTTTTCACAAACTTTGGTGTAAACTCTTCAAAGAGTCCTAGCATATCTGAAAAAACAAGCACCTGACCATCAACATCAACACCGGCGCCTATGCCTATAACAGGAATATCCACACACTTTGCAATCTCTGCTGCAACTTCAGCCTTTACACCCTCGATAACCATACAAAAAGCACCAGCTTCTTCTATGGCTCTAGCATCTTCTATAAGTTGAAGTTGTTCTTTGTTTGTTTTTCCTTTTACTTTATAACCACCTTCACCTCGTACGGCTTGAGGAAGTAAGCCAATATGTCCACATACTGCAATACCATTATCACACAGATGTTTAACTATATCAGACTTATCTTCTCCACCCTCTATCTTTACACAATCAGCAGGCGTTTCTTGAAAAACTTTTATAGCATTTTTAAGTGCAATATCTTTGTTAGTGTATGTTCCAAAAGGCATGTCACAAACAACAAAGCTATTTTTAGCACCCATACAAACAGCATTTGTATGATATATCATCTGATTCATTGTAGCGCTGAGAGTATCGCTTTTACCGGCAAAACTCATATTTAAGCTATCTCCTACTAAAATCATATCCGAACTCGGCTCTAGCAGTGCAGCAAAGAGTGCATCATAAGCAGTAATCATTACCAAAGGTCTAACACCTTTAGCTTTTTTTATTGAAGTTATAGTCATTTTTTTATTCATAAAAGAATTTTAACTAAAAACTGATACAATTACACTAAATGGGAGAAATATTTTTATGGGCATAAGAAGTGATTTAGATGCAAACTTTGATTTTGAGATAGTTGATGAGTTTTTAGACCACTATTCTATGATGGTTGACAGCATGGAAATTATGATTATTGACCTCTCTAAACCCAACATGTACAGACGAAGCGTTGATGAGCTTTTTCGTGTTTTTCACAATATAAAATCTGCTTCCGGTTTTTTAAAAATAGAGCCGATGTCTAGACTTTCAACCTTTGTTGAAGAAGCACTAGAAGAGTTAAGAAAAAGAGAAAAACCCATCAATGAAGATACAGTAAGTTGGTTATTACGAGTGAGCGATATGTTTGCCCAATGGCATGATGATTTAAAACTAGACAACGAACTTACCCATGTTAAATATTCCCTACTCAAACTACCCGATTTAGATTAGGACTTAAAACTCAATGAAAAACTTAGTAGCATATATTACTTCCGGTTATCCGGAAAAATCTTTCACTATTGACTTGGCATTAGCACTTGGTGATAATGGAGTTGATACTCTTGAACTCGGTGTACCATTTTCCGACCCAGTCGCAGATGGTCCTCTTATAGAAAGAGCAAGTCATAGAGCCTTAGATAGAGGCTTTAAATTTGAACATATTTTAGAGATTTCAAAAGAGGTAGCACCAAAGGTTGATACTCTTTGGATGGGGTACTTCAACAGCTTTTACCAACAAAACATAAACAAACTAATTCCACATGCCAAAGAACTCGGTGTCAGTGGAATGATAATTCCTGATTTACCACATGAAGAGGCTCTTAAATATAGAGACTTATTTAACTCAAATAAAATCTCAAACATAAGTTTTGTAGCACCAACAGATAGTGAAAGTCGAATTAAAGAGATAGTCAAAAACGCTCAAAAATTTATCTATATGGTTGCATATACAGGCATAACAGGTTTAGGCAGAGCAGAAGATCTACAACCATTTTTAACCTCCATTAAAAAACACACTAACACTCCAGTCTATGTAGGTTTTGGTGTAAATGCAAAAACAGCCAAAGATAAAGTAAAAGGGGCAGATGGTGTCATAGTCGGAAGTGCTTTTATAGATATACTCTTAAATGATACAACTAACTATACTCAAAAGATAAAAGAGTGTTGTGAGTTAGCTAAACTATTAAAAAATGAAATTAACTAATTAACCCAATATTTTTCATACTAAAATCTGATAAAATACCGAAATTATTATAAACAAAGGAAAAAAATGTTTAAAAAAATAGCCCTTGGTGCAATCGCACTACTAGTCATAGCCGGAGGTACTCTTTTTACTATCAAAGGAAAAGATAATTACGATGCAACTAAATATAATGCAACTGTTACTGATAGTCTGAATATTGGCTCAAAAATAAGCTTTACTCTACCAGATCAATTTGACAAGTCACATGCCATGAATGATGAGACAAAAACACTAATTATCTCATTTGCAAAAGCCACAGGACATACGATAAAAGAATTTTTAGAGAAACAACCTAAAGATTACCTTCCAAATAAAAATGCTTTTTTTGTTGCAGATATTAGCCCAATGCCAACAGTAATCAGAAATACTTTTGCTCTACCTGACCTGCAAAAAAGTCCATACTCTGTACTTTTAATCTATGATAAAACTATTGCACAGAAAATAAAAGATGAAAAATACAAAGATCAAATAGTAATAGTAACTCTACAAAACAGTTTTGTAAAAGATATAAAATTTATCTCTACTGAAGATGAATTAAAAACAATCTTAAACTAAATTTAAAGTTTATCAGAAACAGACTTGTAATTATAGTTTTTTAATAAAATGTTGAGAAGATTAGTTAGTTAAATTAGATGAAAATTGCACTTATTTTTAGAGTTTGTGTGGTTCTATATCAGTGCTAAGTAAGCCTTCTCTTCTTTTGAGATAACCAGGACCAGATCTATTTAAATAGTTAGTTCGTTTATGAGATTTTTTGTTGATATAGTGGGAAATTTTATATTTCAAGGCTTGAAGTTTCTTTTTCATTTGTAATAATCTTATTTTTGTATAAATGGTGTGTCCGACATGATTTGAACATGTGATCGCTGGTACTACAATACAGAAAAGTACCATTTTGAAACTTATACTTAAAATTTCAAAAATTCTATCAAGTCCCATAATTAAATGGTTTAAGTGATAAAGATAGCAGAATTATACACTTATAAACTTAAATATAGACATAATACTACATACATAACTTTCAAGGTACTCAAATGGCAAGAAGAAAATATCTTCTAAAAAATTTGTATGTAGAATTAAGATTATGCTTATATAAATTTAAGGATTATATGTGAAATATATTAATAGAGCTATTATGAATGACTTGAAAGATTATATGAAATATTTTCCAGTGCTACTTATAACCCAAATAATTCCATAAGAATAAAAAATTTAAACTATCATTGCACTCAAGGCACGCTCATTAAAAATTTACACCACCAATAAGGTGGCTTAAAATTTTTACTAAACATCCCTTAAGCACAAGCATAGATAAATTTTATAAATCCTTATGGAATTATTTGGGTATAAGTGGTACAAGACAAGTTGGAAAATCAACACTTGCCCTTCATCTAAAAATCCAAAACTATATAACACTTGATGATATTAATATGTATGAGATGGCAAAAAACGACCCAAAAGGTTTTATAGAAAAACTGCAAATATCATTGATATGTTTAGTGGAGATTTAGAACAGTATGTTTTAAAGAAGTACGATAATTCAAAAATAGTTGAAAATATTATAGATGGTGGTTATCCTGAGATATTAAAAATAGATAGCATTAAAGCTAAGTACCTATGGTTTAGCTCAGAAATGCAAATATGTTTAATAAAACTTCACTTCAAAGTGAATGTGGTCTGGATAATAAAACATTTGATATTTACTTTAATGTTTTAGAGCATACTTACACGGATAGTGGTGTATTGTCCTATCTACTTCAAATTACGACCGCTGATGAGTATGAAACTTCACACTATAAGGGTAATATTCTAGAAACCTTTGTGTATGCTGAGTTAATAAAAGCTGCCACATATGCAAAAAAAAATACAGAACTTTACTATTATAGAACAAATGATAAAAAAGAGATTGATTTTATACTGGAATACTGCTCTAAAATAGTTGCGATTGAGATTAAGTCTTCAAAAACTGTTTCAAAAAGTGATTTTAAACATATCTATCATTTAGCAGACGAAATACCAAAAGAATTTGATAAGGGAATTGTATTATATAATGGTGAATCTGTTTTAAAAGTTGATAAAAACATGTATGCGATACCTTTAGGGTTTTTAGCATAACCTTAGAATCTAGGCTATACAAGAAGTCTAATTGAACAAAGTTGAAGATAGCTGATCTGTTCAAGCTATGAGAGATGAACATTACGATTTTAGTGACAAAGAGTTAGTAGCCAGACTTAAGAAAGTTGGCTTGATGTTGTGAGGGAATTGTTTCTCTCCCCCTGATGCGATGCAACAGGGAGTTGTTGTGTCTTTAAAGAAAAGTTGTGGAAGCTTTAATGATTGACTTTAAATGTTGTTCCACAACTCTTAAAGGTTTGTGGGAATTTAGAGTTTTAACTTCTTAAACACTTTGTGAAACACAGAAAGCTTGCAATAGCTAACATTGTTCCAAATATAAGAGGTTTAGTAACTTAACGGTTGACTTGAGAAATAGTTTTGCCCGCTAGGGTAAACTATTTCTCTCCTAGGTTTTGTTAGCGAGTTTCAACTCTGCCAACATATCTAAAATTCATTTGTTCTTTTTTTATTTCAATACTTCTTGCTTCTTCTTTTGAGTTGGTATCAGTTATTATAATATAACATTCATTTTCTAAAAATTTTTGTCTATCAATTTCTTTTGATAAGTCATAATTTAC
>JAYELK010000140.1:0-8814 GCA_034717415.1 Campylobacterota bacterium
AATTCTCTTGTTTTGGAAAAAGTTACACCAGATAGGTGAAAGTTTTTAGTGTGGCTTTTTCGCTTTAAAGTACCTAATTATAGAGCAATTTGGCTTGTTGTCTAATTTGGTATGGAATTATTGGGGTACAAAGAGTTTTTTTAAGTCTCTTTTAGATGAAAAATAGAAGAGTCTTCAACTCCAACATATAAGTTGTAGCTTGAGTTATATTTGCCGGATATTTCAAATTCAGATTTGTATTCTAGATCTAAATTTTCAAGATAAGTTTCCAAAAGCCCGATTACATGCTGACTTCTTGTTGTTATTCTTAAAACTTTATCCCCTTTGTAACCCAAAAAAACCTCAAGGTAATCAATATCAAGTTCAACAGCGTATTTGATTGTGTTTTTTATCTCATCAAGTAACATAACGACTCCTATTATTAAATCTCATATAATTTGAACTCGTCCAAATTATATTCAGTCACTTACATGTTCTATGCCATTTCAAAGCATAGAATAAAAGCTTCACCTTTGGTGAGAGGAGTCATTTTGACTCCTTTTTATAACTATGCTTAATTATACCTAAATTTATTTTAGATTGTTTAATATCTCCATAGTTATATCTTCTATACTTTTTGTTGCATCTATAGTTATAAGTTTTAGACCTAAAAGTTTTGTAGCTTCTATGATAGCATCTTGAATTTTTAGCAGATACTCACTCCCTCGAAGTTCGATACCGTCTAACTCTTTTTGAGATAGTCTAAATTCAAGTTCCTTTTTTGTAAGTTTTAGTAGAAAAACTTTTTTCGGGTAGATGTTGTTTGTAGCAAAATCGTTTAGTGCTACTAAATCTTTTTTCTCTATTTCACCTTGTATGAGTGCGTAAGCCACTCCACTTACGGCACTTCTGTCTGAGATAATCATCTTTTTAATATTTGGTTCGATTACCTCTTTTATATGTTCAGCTCTATCGGCTAAAAAGAGTAGAAATTCAGCTTTTTTACTCTTAGTTTTTGCACTTAAAACCATCTCTCTTATCTCTTTGCCTATCTCAGTTGCCCCTGGTTCTTTTGTAACTATGGCATGTGGAAAGTGGCTTTTAAGAGCATCTATCTGGGTGCTTTTTCCAGCTGTATCTATACCCTCTATTGCAATATACATGAGTCCATCTTTGTTATGATTTGTTGAACTTCTTTTGGAAGTAGATGTTCTGTTTTTGCACTGAATTTTAAAAGATTTCTAACGATTGATGAACTTATAAAAGCATGTTGAAGTTTTGGCATAAGGTAAACGGTCTCTATGGAATCATCGAGAGAGTTATTTAAGTATCCAAGTTGCAACTCATACTCAAAGTCGCTAACAGCACGAAGTCCACGGATGAGGATAGTAGCGTTATGCGTTTTTGCCAACTCCACTGTTAGGTTATCAAAACCAACTACGCTTACATTGTCTAAGTTCGCTATAGCTTTGTTTATCATCTCAATTCTTTCATCAAGAGTAAACATGGGTTTTTTGTCTTGAGAGATTGCTACTGCAACTATAACTTCATCAAAAAGCCCTAAAGCTCTCTCTATAACATCAAAATGCCCATTTGTAATAGGGTCAAAAGTCCCCGGATAGAGTGCTATTTTTTTCATATTTTAATCTATTCCCATCTCTTATAAAGATTATTTTCGATTCCAAGCAGGTCAAACCACTTGCCTACTATAAAGTTTTCCATCTCTTCTAAAGTTTGTTGCTCTGAGTAGTAAGCCATAACGGGTGGTGCTATTATGATTCCTAAAGAGGCTAGTTTTTGCATGTTTTCTAGTGCTATGGCAGAAAATGGCATCTCTCTTGGAGCGAGGATGAGTTTTTTCTGCTCTTTTATCATTACAGATGCACATCTTGTTATCAAGTTATCAGATATTCCACATGCTATCTTTGCTAGAGTGTTCATGCTACAAGGGGCTATTATCATCGCATCTACACCAAATGAACCAGAAGCTATGCTAGCTGATATATCTTCGTTGGCATGTGTAGTTATGTTTTGCTCTTTTTTTAGAACAACTTTGGAGTTTTGAGACATTATAAAGTGTTTTTGTACATGCTCGGGAAGTAGTTCTAAACTCTTTAAACCAAGATTTACTCCACTTGCACCACTTGTTGCAACAACTATTTTACGACACATTATCTTATCTCCACTCTGTTTTTACCTATAACTCTTGCTTTGAGTCTTTTTTTATTGCTTTTTTGAATTGTAATTATATCGTTTAATTTGCCATCTTGAAGTGCTTTGGCAATAAATGATATTGAGATACTGTTTGAAGTAAGGCTCACACTTACTCTCGAACCCCTTCTAACGATACTAAGTGGTTGGATATCTCTTAGTGTAATAAGAGTATCTTTTTTTATATTGTGTTTAGTTTGAATAGTTCCTCTTCGTATATCTTGGAGTGGCATAGCTCTAAATTTATCTAGTATAACACTCTCTTTGCGACTGTTTACGCTTGATAACTCTACATCTTTTTTGATGTTTTTTCTAGCTACGAAGAGAGTTACGACTGCGTCAATATGATAGTTGAAAAATATCTTTTTTCTTTGTGGGGTTTTTATGTAGAGAGTTCCACTGTTAGAGAGATGATCTCTTGATTGTATACTCACTTGGTAGTTTTGTGGCAAAGATTTTATATATGCTCTAGGTCTAACAGATATATTTTTTATATCGATATTGATATATTTACTTCTATATAGTTTTTCTATCTCATTTTTAATTACAGAGAGGTTTACAGGACTCTTTTTATGAAACTTCACATATCTGCTTTTTGAACTAACAGAGTTGTATCCATGAGTCTTTAGTAGTTTGATCAACTCTTTTGATTTTACTCTTTTACTATTTTTCTCATCCCTAAATGAAAATAGATTTATATCTTTCTTGGCATGTGGAACTATGTGGGATAGATTTATATCATTTGAGTCGATATAGTAACTACTGTTTAAAACACTACTTCCAAAGAGTTCTAAAGATAGTAAGTTTAAGAAAAAAAATATTGAGAGTGTTTTAAAGGTCATCTATGTTTTCTAATTGTCTTGTTTTATCTATGTTTGTTTTAGTTAAATCAATGTTTTTAACTCTATATTTAATTGCATGATTTTTAATAATCTCATCTAAAGTTTTCCTTACATCAATTAAGTCCAATTTTCCTTCACTCATAACAACAAAATCATCTCCAAAAACTCTAAATATTATAGCATTAGAAAGGTGTTTTTCAAGTGCATTTGCAAAGCTACTTAAAAGTTTATCTCCCTCTTTCCAACCATGCTTTTTATTATAATGTGAAAAGTTATTAATAGAAAAAACAACCATATTTTTATACTCTAAATCGTAACTATTTTTCATCAAAACAATATCCAAATAATTTTGATTAAAAGCATTACTTAGTGTATCTTTGTAAAAGTATGCAAATCTTTCCTCTTCAAGTTTACTCTTTGGAAGTTGGTTGATATTTTCATCTATTTTAACATCACGAAGTGCTATGATAGCTTTTTGAACCACTTCTGGATGAAACTGTTTATGAGTTAGTTCAACTAACTCATCTAGTGCTTCTTTTACACTTTTTCTGGCTTTATAGATTCTGTTTGTAGTCATAGCGTCAAAGGCATCTGCTACTATCATTATGCGAGCAAGTGGTGTTATTTCACTCTCTTTTAATCCTCTTGGATAGCCAGTTCCATCATATCTTTCATGATGTGAGTGAACTATATCTGCTAGTGATTGAAACATCGGTATATTGTTGAGGAGTTTGTAACTTAATTCCACATGCTCTTGTATAAGTTTATACTCAATTTCATTAAGTTTTTTTGGATTTAGAAGAACTGCATCCGGAGTTCCAATTTTACCAATATCATGGAGTATTCCAGCTTGATGAAGCAGGGTACATTCATCTTCACTATATCCCATTTCACAAGCTATTTTCTCACTATACTCTGCTACTCTTTTAGAGTGACCTGCTGTATATGTATCTCTTTGTTCTATCATTTCCACCATTGAAAAAAGAGTTTTTTCATAGTTGTCACTTTGAAAGTCCATCAAATCAGTAATAAGAGATGTTTTTTCATCAACCATCTCTTGGAGATCTGTTTTATACTCTTCATTTTCTCTAAATTTTTGTAATTTTTGTGCGATTTTAAAGAGTTCTTGATTTAATTGTATAAAATCAAAAGGTTTGATTATATAACCATCTATTCCAGCTTTTATAGAACCAAACATATATTCAGATTCACTGTGTGCCGTAGTTATTAAAACTGCTTGTTCAAGATTGAGTTCTTTTATCTGTTTAAGCATATCCAAACCACTCATTTTTGGCATAGAAAGATCTGTGATAACTATATCAAATCTCTGAGTTTGGTAGCTTTTAAGTCCCTCTAAACCATCAGAAGCATAGACTACTAAAGAGAAAAACTTTTTAAGATACTGCACCATTGTCTGTTGGATTGATATGTCATCTTCAACATAAAGTACTTTTAAGTTTTTGGTTAACTCTTTTAACTTTTTTAAATCTACCATTATTTCCCACCTAATTTTTTCATGATAGATATCATATCATCAAAAGAGAGAGGTTTTTGCAGAGTAATATCGCTTAACTCTTCTTCGGAATCTTTGATAGCCCTTGAAGCAGTTAAAAAGATAATAAAAACTTTAGAGTCTATTTTTTGTATCTCTTTTGCCATAGTTACACCATCTATTTTTGGCATCAATATGTCTGTTACTACTATGTCAAAATCCCCATGTTGCAAAAATGTTTTAAGACCTTCATCTCCATCGGCACAGATTGTAACACTGTTGAAAAACTTTTTTAAAAAGATACCCGTACCTTCTCTGACATCTTTTTCATCATCAACGAAAAGCACTTTCAAATCTTTTACATTTTCTCTTAAGGCTTGGATGTCATTCATCTCTTTCTCCTACATCTTTTATGTTTAAAGGCAGTTTTATTACAAAACAAGCACCATCATCTGAATTATATACCGATAGTGTACCATTTAAATGCTTTTCAACTATAGTTTTACTCATATAGAGACCTATCCCCGTTCCAACATTTTTGCTTTTTGTACTAAAGTATGGATTGAAGATTTTATCCATTATATCCTCTTTTATTCCACCACCACTATCACAGATAGTTATGACTATGTCATTTTCGGTTTCATCTATAGATATAGATATTTTTCTCTTTATAGCCTCTGTACTTATGATAGCTTCTTTTGCATTTTTTATGATGTTTATAAAAACTTGCATCAACTCTCTTGAGTATGTTCTTATCTCTTTGGCATTGTTAAATTTTTTTACAACTTCTATGTTATTGTTTTGCAAAGATTTTCCAATTACAGTAGATACATCATTAAAAATATCTTCCACTAAAACATTTACAACCTCTTTTTCCGGTCTAAAAAAGTTTCTAAAATCATCTATGGTTTTTGAGAGTTCTTGCGTCTGTTTTACTATGGTTTTAGCGGCACTTTTTAAGCTTGTTTCATCAATTGAGTTTAATTCAATATCTGCTAAAACATTGTTTGCTCCCATAGCTATAACACTGATGGGCTGTCTCCATTGATGTGCTATCATACTTATCATCTCACCCATTGCAGCATGACGAGACTGGGCTATCATGATATTTTCTTTTTCATCTAGTGCTACATAAGCATCCTCAAGTTCAGTAATATCTGTAAATGTTACAACACTTCTTTTATGTTCATCTCTAAAAAGTGGTTTTGCCCAGACTAAAAAAGTATGTACTTTATTGTTTTTCATCATCTTAACTCTATGTAGTTGATTTGGTAAGCCTAGTATATAATCTAACCAGACCAAATCACACATTGTAGGATTTAAAAAACCTTGACCCTCAACAAAGAGTTCACAAATACAGCTATGCTTTTCTTTAAAAGCTTCAACACTATCAAAATCAACAAACTCCAGTAGAGCAGGATTTACTCTATCTATTTCAGTTCCATTTGTAGTAATCATAATATTTGGAGTTGCATCAAATAGATTTTGTAAGTAGTGTTGAGACTCTCTTAGTATATGATCTTTTTGGATGATTTTTTTATGAACTTCATCTTTCTCTCGCATGTAGCGAGACTCTCTAGCTACAATAAATCCTATGCCACCTAAAACGATTAACCATATCGCAATATGTCCAATAGTAATCGAGAAAATATGTTCATTAGCAAGTTCTTTTAGATGTTTGAGTGGTACTGATACTCCAACACCACCACGAACATCACCCAGTTTATAACCGTGAACAGCATGACACTTCAGGCATCCCTCTTTTATAAACATAGGACGCATTAGGCGAAGATATGCTTCAGCATTTTTTTTAGTATATTCGTAAGACTCTTTGTTTCCTTTTTCAAAAGATTTTAGAGCCTCTGTTTCCCACTCATCAGGTTTATTCCCTTTATAAATATATTTTAAGCTTGTGATTTTACTTTTTGCACCATAAAGTCCGGGATATTTATCTATCATTTGGCGAATCATATATGCTGGGTTCATAAGTGTAAGCTCAGTTCCGTCTGGTTTTTTAATAATTCTGTCTTTTATATGTTTTAAGTTCGGATTTGGTGGTGTTTGTTTTGTCTTTGGAACATAGACTCCACCATGAGTAGTAGACCAAAAACGAAAAGCTTGGTCTTTTTTAAAGGCACCACGAGCAGTAGCCTCTGCAATACTTTTTATCTCTCTATATTCATTTGAAATATTCCAAAATAGAGATAAACCAAGCATAAAGGTCCATATAAGGACAACCATAATTGTGGTTGTTTTTATCCATACTTGAGCAGACTCTTTTGAACTTATTAGATTTTTTATATCTTCTGTATGTTTCATCTTAGATCACCTCTGCCTGCTATGCTAAAGGGCAACGATATCTTAAAAGATACACCACTCTTTTCATTGTGAAAACTCAATCTGCCTAAAAGATGTTTTTCAATTATGGTTTTACTCATGTAGAGACCAAGACCTGTTCCATTTTTTTTATCTTTAGTAGTGAAGTATGGATTAAAGATTTTATCTATTATTTTTTCATCAATTTTATCACCATTATCATAGATCTTTATAATAAATTTACCATCTATAATTTCTTCACTTATCTCTATCTCTTTATTTTTTATTTTACTTTGAAGAAGAGCATCTTTGGCATTATTTATTATATTTATCAAAACCTGCATCAACTCTCTTGAGTAAGTCTCTATTTTTTGATTATCTAAGGAACTTACTTTAATCTCAATACCGTTGTTGATAAGTGAGTCTCTTACAATATGAAGTGCCTTTTGAATAACTTCGCTAATATATAACTCCTGTATCATCTTATCTGGTTTGAAAAAATCTCTAAAATCATCAATAGTTTTAGAGAGTTCCTGAGTCTGATGCATAATTCTTTGTGCATATGATTTTAAATTCTTTTTATCAATCATACCAAGTTCTACATCTGTCATGATATTGTTAGCACCCATAGATATAGCACTTATAGGTTGTCTCCACTGATGAGCTATCATACTTATCATCTCACCCATAGCAGCATTGCGAGACTGAGTCAGCATCAATTCATCTTTGTAAAAGAGTTCCTTTTGCATATTTTTTCTACTATGCTCAACTTCATAAATAGTTTCAGTAAGAAGATTTGCTTTTACTTGGGCTAAGTAGGCCATAGATCTCATTCTAAGGCTGTTTTCCATTGTCTTTTTGTTTGAAATCAAAGTTTGACTCAGTTGTTGTGATGACTCAGAAACCAGATCTTTATGGTAGGTCATAGTTAAGCCTCCTTTAAAAGGTCAATCCCACAAGGAATAGTTTTTAAAAATTCTATAGCTTTTTTAACGCTTTCACCCTCTATAACACTTCCATGTTGTGGTAAAATTCTCTCTATTTCATAAGAGTTCAATTTATTTAAAAAGTTTTTTAAAATTTTATTGCTTGGCATGTAGAGTTGATGAAAATCTTTCATATTTTGTAACAAGTTATCATCTTCAAATAGTGACCACTCTTTTGAAACTCCACCAAAAATATCTCCACTAAAGAGAGTTTTTGTTTTTTTATCATAAGTGACTATTGCCCCCGGAGAGTGAAGAAACGGAGCATAGATAAACTCTAACTCTCGTCCACTTTTTAGAACTATCTTGTAGTCATGATTATCTACTATGTAGATGTCTGATTTTAGTCCATAGTGTCTTACAAGTCTAGCTGTATTTGAGTGAACGGCTATCTTAAGGTTTGGGTTATCCATAACATCTTCTACTATAGCCATATTTCCACAAACATCAGGATCTTGATGAGAAGCTATAATCAAACCTATCGTTTTAAAATCAACAATTTCTAAAACTTTTCTCATAATGATAGGAAAATCAGGGATAGAGCCAGTATCAAAAACAACAACTTCATTATCATCTATGAGAATGTAAGAGTTGCAGTGTAAGTTTGTATCTCTCTCCTCAAAGCCAACCCAGTAAATATCTCGTAAAATTGTTACAGCATTATCATAATCTATCTTCATTTTTTTTCTTCCTTATCTTCTATGGCATGTGGAATTGTAATATTAAAACATGCACCTTCATCACTGTTTTTAACGCTTAAAGAACCCTCCAGATGTTTTTCAATAATGGTTCTGCTCATATAAAGACCAAGCCCTGTACCATTTTTTTCACCTTTGGTTGTAAAGTACGGGTCAAAGATTTTTTCCATATTTTCCTCTTTCACTCCTCCACCATTATCACATACTATAATCGTTAAACTATCTGTTTGTGTTTCTATATCTATAGAAATCTTTTTATACTCTATATCTTTCTCTTGTAGCACTTCTTT
>JAYELK010000141.1:0-1703 GCA_034717415.1 Campylobacterota bacterium
ATATTGATACTCTTTTAAAAGAGTATCAGGATTCAGAATCACTCTATAAAAAGACAAAAAAAGAGAGTGCCGGTTTTCTACTTGTATATTCCAGAAAAGATTTGGAAAGAATGCAGGTTTATAATCTTAAAGATTTACTTAAAACTGTTCGTATCTATACAACTTTTACTCATCCTGTTGGAGTAGTAAGAGTACAAAAAGCTGGACAGGGTAAAAATACGCTTCCTCCGATAAAATTATATATAGATGATTTTGAAGTTACTACTGTTGCTCAGGGAAATGCTCTGGATATGTATGGGGAGATGGATATCTATTTTGTAGATCATATTGAGATATATCAGGGTGGAAGTTCTATAGCTTTTGGTAATGAACCTGGTTCTATGATTATCAGACTCTATTCAAAAACTCCAAATAGAGAAAACAGTTCTTCAGCTCAAATAAGTCTTGATTCAAAATCTGGTGGAAATTTAAGAGTTGTTGATGCCGGAACTACAGACAATTATGACTATCTTTTATATGCAAATACCTCTAAAACAGATTATGATAAGTATGAAAGAAATGGACAGGAACTCTCTCGTGATGCACAGAGATATCAAGCTCACTTTAAAATATCTCAGGATGATAATTATGAAGTAGTATTGGATGCCATATATAATAAATCAGATATATTTAATGGTATGGGTTCGGCACCACTTGGTGAGGATAATGAGAGAGATTATGGATATATTAATGTTACAAAATATTTTGATGGTAATATAAAACTCTCATTGGCTGCATCATTAGAGATAAAAAAGTTTTTTAACAGTGATGTTATAGGTTTAAAAAAGCCGGATGGCAGTTTTGCAAATGATGTGGATGTAGATCTGAATTCAAACAGTTATAAAATAATTTTAGATAAAAAAATTATAGATGGTAAACATGATTTTTTGATTGGAGCCCAATTTCAAAAAAATATACTTGATGTTAAAACTTATAAAGGAATTAATGTAACTCCTAATATAGGTCCGGACAAACTTGATATATATATGTTTTATATGGAAGAATTATATAATATTAATAAAAACCATCTACTGGCTTTTAGTGGTAAAGTAGATCATTTTAGAGACAATTTTTCAAAAAATTCTACAGAGTATGCTCTGAGATTAGGATATATATCTCTTATAAGTGAGGATTAGAGTTCTAAAGTTTTTGCAATAAAACGATATATATACCCAAATATGTTACAAACTACATATGCTCCTCCTGCATACAGTTCAAATCCACAACTTGATAGTACAATAATAAATATGCTAACTGGTGAGGTAGAATATAATGATAAAGAGCATAGGGTAGTTTTTAGCTATGCTTATAAAGTTATAGATGATTCGATAGCATTTGACAAAGTTAATAAGCAGTATATTAATAAAAAAGATACTATATATTTTAACCGAATATCTATAAGAGGTGAACACCACTTCGACATTGATAATAAAGCAGTTATAGAGTATTTTAAAGGGTATAAAGATAGTTATGAATCTCCTGGTTCTGGTCTTTTAGTTTAATTTTTTAACAAAATTGGTAAATTTAATATATATAATGAGGTTCCTTCTAAAAAAGTGTGGGTAATCCAAAATCAGCTACAATGTAAATCTAAAATCAATATCGGAGCTTCCCATCACTAAAGAACTTTTTCAATTGGCACTAAATGTAACAGACCCTTGGTT
>JAYELK010000142.1:0-8630 GCA_034717415.1 Campylobacterota bacterium
AAACTTTATACAGGTTTTAGATATAATAACTCTATTCAAAACGGACGAACTGCTAGATATGAAACAGCAATTAGCCGAAATTATGGGAATTGAGATTTAGTGGGTAGTTGTGTAGAAAGGTATGATTTTAATCTATTGTACACTAATATAAAGAAAAAAAGTGAGGGTGGATATGCTAAATAATTTGATAATAACATCAGACTTTATCCCAAAAGAAAATAGTATAAATATTTATCAAAAAAAGTATTCAAATCATCATGATTATATTATAGAAATAGATTTAGATAAAAGTAGCATAAACTTTGGAGATGCAATTTTTTTTAATGACTCTAAAAACCCAATTCAAAATATTACAAAAGCAGAAGATTTAGTAGTTTTAGAGTGTGTAGATAGACTCCTAACAAAGGGGTATAACCCAAAAAATATCATTTTAGAAAAAGTATACCCATCTGGACATGGAACAAGTGGAAGACTTGATATCTTAGTGACTAATGATGACAACTCTGCATATATGATGATAGAGTGTAAAACATGGGGAAGTGAGTTTGATAAGGCATTTAAAAAATTAAATAGAGATGGTGGACAACTCTTTACATATTTTCAACAAGACAAAGATGCCCAAGTTTTAGTTCTGTATGCTTCTGAGTTGATGAATGATGAAATAAAATACATAAATCAAATAGTAAAAATAGAAGAAGAATACAAATCAACAAGCAATATAAAAGATTTTTATGACAGATGGAACAAAACACCTAAAAACAATGGTGATTTTGATAGCTGGACAACGCCATATAACTATAAAAGTAAAGCATTAACCCCCAAAGAGCTTACAGAGATTACAGCCCAAGATAGTTCTAAAATATTTAACCGTTTTATGGAGATACTTAGACATAATGTTGTTTCAGATAAGCCAAATGCTTTTAGTAAGATTTTTACACTTTTTCTTTGTAAGATTATGGATGAAAAAGCTACGAAACCAAATGAAGAACTTGGTTTTCAATGGATAGAGGGAATAGATACCCATATATCTTTTCAAAAAAGACTTACTGACCTTTACCAAAAAGGGATGAAAGAGTTTTTAGACAAAGAGGTTTCAGACCTAAGTGATGCTAAGTTTGAAGAGAAATTTGGTAATTTGGACAATACTGTCAAAGTAGAATTATTAGAAGAGTTTACAAAAATTAGACTTCAAAAAAACAACGAATTTGCCATTAAAGATGTGTTTGATCAAGATACATTTGAGGAAAATGCCATAGTTGTAAAAGAGGTTGTTGAACTACTGCAAAACTATCAAATCAGATACACAAAAAAACAGCAGTTTTTAAGTGATTTTTTTGAGTTACTTCTTACAACTGGGCTAAAACAAGAGGTTGGACAGTTTTTTACCCCTGTGCCTATTGCTAAATTTATCATCCGAAGTATCCCTTTTGATAAAATCATAAAAGAGAAATTATCAAGAGGCGTAAAAGATGAGCTTTTGCCAAATGTTATAGACTATGCAGTTGGAAGTGGGCATTTTATAACCGAGGCTATGGATGAGATACAGAAGTTTATAAATAGCTCTGATAATGATGAATATATCACAGATACAGCGAGAAAATTAAAAAGTTGGAAGATAGACCATTTTGACTGGGCTTATGACTATGTTTATGGGATTGAGAAAGATTACAGACTTGTAAAAACTGCAAAAGTTGGATGTTATCTGCACGGGGATGGTTTAGCAAAAGTTATCCACGGTGATGGACTTGCGAATTTTACTAAAACTAAAGAGTATAGAGGGAAGTTAACTAGAAGCGACAAGGATTATCCTCAAGATAATAAACAGTTTGATATGGTTATCTCAAACCCTCCATACTCAGTAAGTGCCTTTAAAAACATAAGCAAAAAGTTCAACAAAGATGATTTTGAACTTTATGAGAAACTAACAGACCAAAGTAGTGAGATAGAGGTCCTTTTTATAGAGAGAACCAAACAGCTTCTAAAAGATGGCGGGATAGCAGGGATAATTTTACCTAGTAGTATTTTAAGTAATGGTGGGATTTACACTAAAACAAGAGAGATAATCTTTAAATATTTCGACATTGTGAGTATCACAGAACTTGGTTCAAACACTTTTATGGCGACAGGGACAAATACTGTAGTTCTATTTTTAAGAAGAAAAAACAATATGGAGCATAAAAATATACAAAGTTCAGTTTCTAAGCTTTTTGAGAGTAAAAAAGATATAACTATAAACAGTGTAGAAAAACCTCTATCCAAATATATAGCACATGCTTGGGAGGATATTAATATAGATGATTATTTTACACTTTTAGCTAATACTCCAAATGACAAAATAAAAAACCATGAAATATATCAAGAGTATGATAAAAAAATAGATAAATTTGAGCAAATTATAGAGTTAGAAAAAGAGAAACTGTTTTATTTTGTAATGGCATATAAGCAAAAGGTAACTCTTGTAAAAAGTGGCGAGAAAAAAGAGGAAAAGAGGTTTTTAGGTTATGAGTTTAGCAACCGAAGAGGAAGTGAAGGTATCCACCCAACTCAAAGAGGCTCAACAATAGACGAATGCACAACACTTTACGATAGCGACTCTTATGAAAACAGCTTAAAAGCAAATAGTTACATATATAGTGCTTTTGGTGGAGAGTTTAAAGAGATAGATGAGAGCTTAAAAGATAATGTATCATATGTTAATTTAGTTGATATGATGAGTTTTGATAGAGTTGGATTTGAGAAAAATATCTCTTTAAATGTTAAAAAAAAAGTTAGGATAGAGAGTCAATGGGAATTAGTAAAGCTAGGGGATAAAATCGAGCTATTTGACAATAAAAGAATTCCGTTAAGCCAAAGAGATAGAAAAGAGGGTTCTTATCCTTATTATGGTGCTACTGGAATAATTGATTATGTTGATGATTATATATTTGATGAACAATTAATTTTATTAGGCGAAGATGGTGCGAAGTGGACAGCTAATGAGAATTCATCTTTTATAGTGGATGGTAAATATTGGGTTAATAATCATGCACATGTGTTAAAGCCAAACAGAGAAGAGTTACTTGACAAATATTTAGTAGAGATATTAAATAAATATGATTTATCTGAATATATTACTGGATTAAATGTACCAAAGTTAAATCAAGCTAATTTAAAAGAGATAAAAATCCCACTACCTCCAAAAGATATTCAAGAAAAAATTGTAAAAGAGATTAAACAACTGGAAGTCAAACAGCAAGAGATAGATGGAAACATTAAACTTTTAAATGAAAATATCTCACAATTAATAAATAATTGTACTGCTAGTAAAGATACAAAATTAGAAAACTTATCTTTTATGATAAAAAGAGGAAAATCAGCAAAATATGGAACTAGTAGCACTCAGATTATAAAGTCTGGTCAAGCTAGAGGATACAAAAAATTTGATTTTACAGATAAACATTTTGTAGATGAAAAGTTTATTTTAGATGAGAGACAACTTCAAAAAGGAGACATTCTTATTAATTCTTCTGGAGTTGGAACTGCTGGAAGAGTAACTCTTTTTAACTTAGATGGTGTTTTTGTTGTAGATAGTCATGTGAGTATATTGAGAGCAAATTTAAAAATAGCACTACCAGATTTTATTTTGTATAGTCTTGCTAATATAGGTTTTAAAACTATTGAAGAGATGGCAACAGGACAAAGTGGACAGATTGAACTTTCTTTAACAATTATAAAAAATATTAAAATTTCTCTACCATCCATAGAAGAACAAAAAAGGATAGTATCTCAAATCCAAAAAATAGAAAAAGAGATAAAACTAAAAGAGCAAGAGTTAGCAAATATTCCAAAACAAAAAGAAGAAATTTTAGATAGGTACTTGAAATGATATTAAGTATAGAGAGTTCATGTGATGATTCTGCTATCTCCATAACAGAAATTTCCACATGCCGACTTGTTTTTCATAAAAAAATATCTCAAGAGTTAGAACACTCTGTTTATGGTGGTGTTGTTCCAGAACTTGCGACTAGGCTACATGCTGAGGCACTTCCTAAGATTTTACAGGAGTGTGAACCTTATTTTAAGGATTTAAAGGCTGTTGCAGTAACTTCAACACCGGGTCTGGCTGTTACTTTAGTTGAGGGTGTTACTATGGCTAAGGCTATTTCGGTGGCTCTTGGGATTCCTCTTATCGGTGTTAATCATCTCGTAGGGCATATCTACTCTCTGTTTATAGAAAAAGAGACACACTTTCCTATGACTGTTCTTTTGGTGTCTGGTGGACATACTCAGGTTATGGAAGTAAAAAGTTTAACTCAGATAGAAACAGTAGCTAAAAGTATGGATGATTCTTTTGGTGAGAGTTTTGATAAAGTTGCAAAGATGATGGGGCTTGGTTATCCCGGTGGTCCTCTTATTCAAGAGTTAGCAAAAGATGGAGATAGAAAAAAGCATAATTTTACCATTCCTCTTTCGCAATCTCCTTTAATCGCCTTTTCATATAGTGGTTTAAAGAATGCAGTTAGACTTGCCATAGAAAAAGCTGAGTCAAAAGAAGATTACAAAGATATTGCAGCATCATTTGAACATATTGCAACTGCACATCTTACTCAAAAGTTGAAGAAGTATTTTAAAACTGTGCAACCAAAAACTTTTGCCATTGTAGGTGGTGCGAGTGCTAACATATATCTTCGCAGGCAGATAGAAGAACTTCTTAAACCTTATGGGGCTGATTTACTTTTGAGTGAACTAAAATACTGTTCAGATAATGCAGCTATGATAGGCAGAGTAGCAGTAGAGATGTATGAAAAAAAGATGTTCAATTCTTTAGATGAACTAGATATAGCACCACGAAGCCAACTATAAACTTAGAATTTTCCTTAAGCCAAACTTAGGCAAACTTAGGCATTTTTAAAATAAGACTGATTTTATCCGATTTTATTATAATTCCCTCGTCCAATTAACGAGTCGCTAAAAAAGGTGATTGGCTTTGCTTTTAGAAATTCTAAAATAACAAAGTAACAAAAATAAAATTAAAAACAAAAAAGGGAGCCAAAATGGCAACAACAAAATTCAAAGGTACAGTCGTAGAGTTATTGGGAAATGAAGTAAGCGTAGGTGATAAAGCACCAGAGATTACAGTTGTAAACTCTGATGGTTTAGGTGATGTTACAGTTGGTGGTGCTCAAGGTAAAAAACAACTTATCATTGTTGTTCCATCTTTAGATACTGGTGTATGTGCTACTGAAACTCGTAACTTCAACTCTAAAGTTGCTGGTTTAGATAATGTTTCTGCAACTATCGTTTCTCTTGACCTTCCATTTGCTGCTGGTCGTTTCTGTTCAGCTGAAGGTATCAATGATTTAGTTGTTACTTCTGACTTTAGAAACAAAGACTTTGCAAACGCTTATGGTGTTTTACTTGGTGGTTCTGTTCTTGCAGGTGTTACTTGTAGAGCAATCTTCGTAGTTGATGCTGATGGTACTGTTTCTTACAAAGAGATCGTTCCAGAAATCACAGAAGAGCCTAACTACGACGCTGCAATCGCTGCAGTTAGTTAAGATATTTCATTCAAAGCAATTAGATAATTTTTCAAAGCCTCTTACTCTCCTTCGAGGCTTTTGGGCGCCTTTGGTGCCTAATAAAATAAGATGAAGATTTCATTTTATTTCTCCTCCTTATTTTAGGGCTTTTGCCCTAATTTTTTCAACTTAAGTTTAACTCAAAATCTACTTTGTTATAATCATATATAATTGTTTTAAAACAAAGGGTATCTTATGAAAAAGATTTTAGCTTCGTTGGCATGTGGAGCCATGTTGGCTTCAACGGCTAGTTCGGATATGATAAAGATAGAGGGTGGTGCCGGTATTTGGCAACAAACTCCAAGTGGTGATGCAGAGTATACAGATGCTACAACTGTGGATGGCGAAAATAAATTTGATGAGGATCAGTTAAACAAAGGTTATGTTTGGATGCTTATCAAACACCCTATTCCTATTGTTCCAAACTTGAGACTTGAATATACTTCTTTAGAAAGCACAGGTAAAGCGACAGGTGAATTTAAAGATTATACCGTAACTGTAGGAGCAGAAGCTGATACATTTATTGAGATGAAGCAGTATGATATTATCCCATATTTTAATATTTTAGATAACTTAGGATGGACTACTGTAGATATAGGATTGGATTTGAAAGTTGTTGAAGCATCTTATAAGGCTGATGGTGTAATTGATAATGATACAGGATTTCCTATAAACTACAGCGATTCAGCAACTGTTGTTATTCCTCTTTTATATCTAAGAGCGCGTGTTGAATTTCCTGCGACCAATCTTGCTGTTGAGGCCGATACAAAATATATCTCCTATGGAGATAGTTATCTGATTGATACACGGGCAAAAATTGACTATACGCTTGATTTTGTTCCGGTAATTAAACCAGCTATAGAGGTTGGGTATAGATATCAAGGTTATAAATTCGATGATGATGACCAAGACGGTAAGATAGACTTAACATTTTCAGGATTTTATGCAGGTGTAATGCTTCGTTATTAAAAGCTGATTTTGTACATGCCAAGTTAGTTGGCATGTGGATTTAAAAGTGGTGAATCTTTGCCCATAAATCTTTCGTCTAAAATAACTATTTCGCACTCTAACCAAACACCAAACTCTTTATAAACTCTTTTTTGAGCTTCTTTTATAAGATATATTGCATCATCAAAAGTGCCGTTATCGCTATTTACCAAAAAGTTTGCATGTTTAGGGCTAAACTCCATTCCACCAACTCTGAATCCTTTTAGTCCAACCGATTCTATAAGTCTGCCAGCACAATCACCTTTAGGATTTTTAAAACAGCTTCCGGCACTTGGGGTAGATGGTTGATCTGCTCTCATTTTTTTAAACATTTCAACTCGTTTTCTGTCAAATCCACGAGCCATACTAAATGTAGCTTCTAAAATAGGTGAGTTTATATTTGTAAATCTATATCCAAAATCAATCTCTTCTTTTTTGAAACTACCTTGTCCTGTTGAGATAGAGAGAAGGTTGTTAAATATCTCATACTCTTTAAGTCCTGCATTCATTTTTACAAGCCCACCAAGTTTTCCGGGAAGATGAGATAGAAATTCAAAGTTTGCAATATCATGTTTTTTACAAAAGGAGGTAATTTTTCCAGAGGGAGTTGCCCCACCAATTTTTAAAAGACCATCTTCTATCTTGATATAGTTATATTCTTTACTAAGCATCATAAGAGGTGGAGGTTGTGTTCCTATTAAAATATTGTTACATGAACCTATAAGATAGTGTTTGGCTCGTAAAGTGGAGGAATCTTGGATAATCTCAACATCAAAACTGCCACCTATTTTAAAAGATGAAAATTTTGAAAAGTCTATATTTTTGGTTTTCATTACTCTATAAACGAAGGTATTAGATTAAATACACTTGTAGAGAAGTCAGTCATAGAGTTTAGCATCCAAGGCATAGTTAAAACTATAACAATAACAACGCCTAAAATCTTAGGAATGAAAGAGAGTGTCATCTCATTTATCTGTGTTGTAGCTTGAAAAATACTAACAGCAAGACCTAAAAACATACCAGTTAAAAGACCCGGCAGTGCTAAAAGAAGAGCCATTTTAAAAGTTTCAGCACCAAGTGCAATGAGTTTTGCTTCCATCTTAAGAGTTCCTAAGTTCCTTATATTCTCTCGGTATAAGATAATCTTCTATCTTCACAAGTTTATCATAAAAGCCATTTTTATAGCCTATCTCAAAGAGTTTGTTAACAGCTTTGTATTGAAGTTCACTCATAGTTATAGAATCATCATTTGCGTAAAGTTCAAGATATTTATCAAGGGTTGAAGCATCTATGCGAACCAAATCTCTCTCTATTAGCATTTTTGAGAGTCTATCTTTGTGATCTCGTGCAACTTGAACAGCCTTTGTAAGAGTAGCTTCATATTCTATAGCTCTGTTTAGAGGAAGTGAACGACGAATTGCCATACCACCAAGAGGAAGAGGTAACTCATCTCCTGCCAACTCCTGCCAAATATCCCACATCTCTATCTCAACTTCAAGTTCATCATCATAAGTTAAAATAGACTCGTGGATTAGAACACCGGCATCAACCTTGCCATCTAAAACAGCCTGTTCAATCTCTAAAAAGTTCATGTAAGTAACTTTAGCATCTGGAAACTTGATACGAAAAAGCATAGCATTTGTAGTATGTTTACCACTAAGAGCCACTTTGAAGTTTCTTTTTAGTTTAATGCCTTTTTTCTTTATAACCTTAGGACCATAACCCTCTCCAAAACTCACAGCAGTACGAAGTGGAGCGTACTCCTCTTTTATATGAGGATAGAGTGCAAAGCTGATAGCGACAATGTCATAAACTCCGTTAAGTGCGTCTTCATTTAGTGTTTGAATATCTTTAGCTATGTTGTCAAATAGTGTATCTTTCATATCTACCCAGCCAAATTTAATGGCATAGTACATAAATATATCATCGGCATCTGGTGAGTGTGCAATTAAAGTTTTTTTCATCGAGTAGAACTACCCCTCAACCAAAGTATTAGTTGTAGGTAGAACCCTCACAAATCCGTACATGCGAATTTCCCGCATACGGCTTTTCAAAATTCTGTTTAGTTTAAATAGTACCATAGGT
>JAYELK010000143.1:0-1671 GCA_034717415.1 Campylobacterota bacterium
TTCTGATTGATTTATGATAATGTCTCAATGTATCACTTATGAAAATGTCCCAAAAGCTAACGTGATAGTGTACAATGAAACCTCATGACAAAAAATGAGGTGAAGAAAATGAGAAAGGTAAAATTAAATATGACAGAAGAAGAAAAGTATTTAGTAATTAAAAAATTAGTTGAAATAAATGGTAATAAAAAGAGAGCTGCTCTTACTTTGGGATGTACAGTTAGACATATTAATCGCATGATACAAGGCTACAAGAATCATGGTAAAGCTTTCTTTGTTCACGGTAACAGAGGTCACAAACCTGTTCACACACTTGATAAAGAAACTACAAGCCTAGTTTTGGATCTTTATCGTACAAAATATTGGAATGCTAACTTTACTCATTATTCGGAGCTACTTGTTAAATATGAGAATATAAGTATTTCGAATAGTGCTATTCGTTCCATCCTTATACAAGAATTAATCTTATCTCCTAAAGCAAATCGTTCTACTAAAAAAAGAATTAAGAAACAATTAGAAGAACAGAAAAAGAAGATAACTTCAAAAAAAGAAATTTCTAAGATTACGGATAATATTCTTGAAATTGAAGATGCTCATCCAAGAAGACCCCGTTGTGCTTACTTTGGAGAAATGATCCAAATGGATGCCTCTTTGCATCAATGGTTTGGTTCTAAGAAAGTACAATTACATATAGCTGTAGATGATGCTACTGGTGTTATTGTAGGTGCTTATTTCGACCATCAGGAAACTCTTAACGGCTATTACAATATATTAAGCCAAATTCTCAAAAGTCATGGCATACCTTACATGTTCTTTACTGACAGGCGTACTATATTTGAATATAAAAAGACAAAATCCCCTTCTGTTGAAGAGGATACTTTTACTCAATTCGGTTATGCATGTAAACAATTAGGAGTTGAAATTAAAACCAGCAGTGTTCCACAGGCTAAGGGTCGTGTAGAGAGAATCTTCCAAACATTACAATCACGCCTGCCAATCGAGTTAAGACTAGCAGGCATAATAACCCTAGAACAAGCAAATATATTCTTGAACTCCTACATAAAAGAATATAATGCTAAGTTTGCTCTACCTGTTGATAATATCAAATCTGTGTTTGAAAAACAACCAGATAAGGAAAAAATTAATCTCATTTTAGCAGTTTTTACAAATCGCAAAGTGGATAGCGGACATTGTATCAGGTTTAACAAAAAATATTTTAAACCTATAGATCAAAACGGAGATCCGGTATATTATCATAAAGGTACTAAGGGTATGGTAATACAAGCATTTAACAAAAAATTATTTTTCTGTGTAGGGGAAATGATTTATGCTCTAGATGAAATTCCTTTACATGAACATAAGTCGAAAAACTTTGACTTTGCAATTACTGTAGATAAACCAAGAAAAAGATATATTCCTCCGATGAGCCATCCCTGGAAACAAGCTTCCTTTGAGAAATTTATGAAAAAGCAGGTACATCGGAGACAATCATCCGCCTAGCAATTAGGTTATATGAAATACAGCTTCCCTTTTTAACACTAAAAAATTCAAGTGTTTCAAGGGTGTATTAAGTCTACCCAAAATTTTGTCCAAACTGTGAAGCAATGCACCAACTCGAAAGTTGGTGCTAATAATTTCATTTTTATGGGACATTTTTAAAAATGATTGACA
>JAYELK010000144.1:0-1636 GCA_034717415.1 Campylobacterota bacterium
TCCTAATGAGGTTTATGATAAATTTATAAATAATTTAGAGTTTAAAAATGAAAAGTTACTAGAAGTAGCATGATGAGCGAAATAAGAGTGTTTGATTAAGTGGTCTTGACAAAGGGGGACATTATAGTTAGGTAGTAAAGATTATGCGAAAACAACTTATAAAGCCATAGCAAAAAGTGGAAAAAACTTTCATGCTATCTTGGTTGGTTCAATTATAAGCATTGATGCTACTTCTTTAGAGATTTTAGATATAAAAGCAGATAAAAGAGTAAGAGGTAAGCCAAGAACTGGAGATATTTCAGTTAAACTTGATAAAGATAAAATAATTCAAAAAGTGGCTATGAAATATAGTTATGATAAAGGTCACTTTAGTGCAAAAGGTATGCAGAAAAATGGCGAAGAACTTAGTTTTGCTTTAGAGATAGAAGCTCTTCTATGTAGTGGAAAAACAATTCTTAGATAAAAGAGATGGCACTTTTAATGGCATTGATATAGCTGAGGGTTTTAGCTTCACCCTTATAAGCTATATCAAAAGCTGTTCCATGGTCAACTGATGTTCTTATGATTGGCAGATTTAAAGAGATATTAACACTTTCATCAAAGTAGAGTGCTTTTAGAGGTGCTAAACCTTGGTCATGATAGATCGCTACAAAATAGTTAAAGTTGGTTCTGAAGTGAGGTGTGAAAGCTATATCTGGTACAACAGCACCAACAAATAACTTTTTGCCTATGCTAGAGTTTACAGCATCTATGGCTTTTTCAATCTCTCTTTCTTCATCGCCTAAAACGCCATTATCTCCGGCATGTGGATTTAGACCTAAAACTGCCACTTTTTTATCGCCTATGCTTCTGTGTAAATCAGTTAAAAAAGTTGTTAATTTTTCTTGTGTTACAAAAGATGGAACGGCTTTTAAAGGTATATGTTCAGTAAAAAGTGCAACAAACATCTTCTCGCAACCAAGCATCATAATAGCATCTTTTTTAAAGTGCTGACGGAGTAGGTCGGTATGACCTTTAAACTCCAAACCAGCCATCATCCAAGCTTCTTTATGTATGGGCATAGTAACTACTGCATCAGCCTTTTTACTCTCACATAACTCAATAGCACTCATAAAAGAGTCGTAAGAGTATTTTCCAGACTCTTTAGTTGTTTTTCCTATTTCGATTGGAAATTCACCATCTACATGCCATAGTTTAAAATCATTTGGAATCTCAACATCTAATAGTTTTGCAGCTTGGTTTAGCATGTAAGAGTTTATGCAGTAGATGGGAGAGCAGAGTTGAGACAGTTCTTTGTGGGCTTTTAAAGCTATCTCTATACCCACACCATTAAGGTCACCTATACTTATTGCGATTTTTTGTTTCATTTTTTGTTTTCTCTTTTTCATTTCCATAGTATCAAGGGAACAAATTTTATCTAAAATTATAGCTAAACATAATTAGTGCATTTTCAGCAGATACTTTTTCTTTACCTCGAATCAAGTAATGATTCTCGTATTTGTTATAAATCTTGTTAAATATGTCCTTGGTACAAATCAAATATAGGGAATGCTAGTTCATAATCATTCCATTCAATTTCCCCATATTCTAAAGTGAAATTCTCAAATAATTTTTTATTTTGATACTTTTGTATATC
>JAYELK010000145.1:0-8338 GCA_034717415.1 Campylobacterota bacterium
CTGCTCAAACAAAAAAAGGTAAAGAACACTCAGTAGTTGAGTTTGTTATAAATCTTGCTCATAAAAACTCTATTATCATTAAACAAAATGATGGTGATTTGTATGCTGCTATCGACATGGCAATAGAGAGAGCCAAAAAAGCTATGCGTCGTATGCATGACAAAGAGAGTGACCACCACAAAGTTGGTCTGAACGAAGAAAAAGCTCAAACAGTAGATGTTAAAGAGGTTGAAGAATCTTCAGAAGACGAAATAGTTCCAGTTAGACTAGACCTATACAAACCTCGTGAAGTTGAAGATGTTTTAAGTGAGTTAAAAGACAGCGATAAAACATTTGAAATCTTTTTAGACCACCAAGATAAAACTCGTGTTCTTTACAAAAGAAATGATGGGAAGTTTGGATTGTATTAAAAATATGATATAATCTCGTTGTAACATGGTATATGTCTTGGGGTTGGTAACCTCCTTGGTCTAGTAGAGGTTCTATCGCTTTTTGAGTGATAGAACCTTTTTTTTTGCTAAATTTTTAGTGGGTAGTGTTGGGTGGGAATGCCAAAAGAAAGGCATAAACCATGTTTAGGATTTTAATCCTGCTGTTGATACTTGGTTATTTAACCAAGTTATTTTAACATTTGGGAGGATTTACCACCCTCCCTAAATCCATTTTCACTTGTTTTACTATCTCCTCATCCTCTGCCAAATCAACCCACTTAAACTGACTGCCACTTTGAGAAGTTCCTTTTAGTAAGTCACCACTTTTTCTAAACTTTAAATCCAGATTTGCTATATCAAAACCACTTGTAGTATCAACAAATCTATCTAATCTCTCAGAACTTTTTTGATTTGTATAGAGATAACAATAACCTTTAAGTCCTGTTCTGCTTACTCTACCCCTAAGCTGATGAAGTGTTGAGAGTCCTAATCTTTCAGCACCAACTACAACAACTGCAGTAAGTCTAGGCAGAGATATACCAACCTCTACAACTGTAGTTGCTATAAGAATATCTCCCCTCTCTCTAAAGTCCACTAAAACCTGCTCTTTTTCTCTATCTTTTCCATGAGTTACGAAAACATTTTTAAAGTTTTTTTCCCAATATCCACGAGCCTCATCTATGCTCTGATACTCTATAACTTCACTCTGCTCTACAAGGGGATATACTAAAAGAACTTGATTACCTTTTGCTATCTCTTGCCTAATATTTTCAAGTAACTTTTTAAAATCACTTTTATGAATTACTCTGCTTGTTATATCTTTTTTAAATGGTGTGGAAGTTATAAGACTTACATCTATGTGAGCTGTCTCTATCATAGCTTGTGTTCGAGGAATTGGTGTTGCACTAAACTGTAAAAAGTGTGGCTTTTGCCCTCCTTGGTTAAGGCTATCTCCACTGCTAACCAACTTTTCAAGCATATTTCTCTGCAGGGTTCCAAAACGGTGTTGCTCATCTACCATAACTAAATCAGCTTGTGGAAGTTCTCTGTAGAGTAAGGCATGTGTACCAATTATAAAATCATACTCATCTAAACTCTCTTTCTTACTTTTGTTAGTCACTAAAATAGTCTTGGCTCGCAGAAGATAAAGTTTTGCCTCCTCAAAAAGCTGTTTAGCTAAGATCGTTGTTGGAGCCATCAATACACAACGACTTGGTAACATCATCTCTACACTGGCTAAAATAACCATAGTTTTACCACTCCCAACATCACCGACTATCATCCTCTTTGAAGCCACCTCTTTTTTAAAATCACTTCTAATATCTTCTATCGATTTTATCTGTTGGTCTGTAAGTTTAAAAGGCAGAGTTTTTGCCCACTTTTCATAAGTGGCATCTTTTGATAAACTCGCACTAAAATATCTTCTTTTTGTAGCTAACTGCTTCATATATGAAAACAATTCTATATATTTCAAAGCATTAATCGCCTCTTGACTTAACTCTTTATGCAGCAAATCAGTTGGATTGTGGAGTTTTAAAACTTCTTTGATTATTTCATCACCCAATCCATCTGCTTTTAAATTTTCATAAGTTAGATTTTTAGCTATAAATCTACCCATTACATCACTTCTCAAAGCTGATTTATACTTTGGCGTAATTGCACCTACTGTTTTAATTTTTCTAGGCATTGTCATTGAACAATGTCCCATCTTACACTCACACATTCCATAATAATAGTCCCTGCTACCCACTTGAAACTGATGCATCATATATGGTTTTGGACGGAATAAAACCCCAGTTACACTATATCCGAAATTATGTGCAAAAAATGTTATTTGAATGGAGTTGGGAGCGCGATAAACTGACTCAACAGTTGCATCTATAAGTTGTGGCATGTGGATTTGAAGCTTATCATGAAGTCTAAAATCTTCATAAGAGTGAGGAATCATCAGAGCAAGTTCACTCCAACTGCTTACACCAAGTTTATCAAACTTAGTTTGTATCTCTTTTGTAAGTTTCATAACTACTATTTTTCTTCTAGTTTTTTCACTCTTGAGTAAAGATTTCCTATCATAAATGTCATAATTACAATAATAAGAGTAAGAATACTATCTGCTAAATTTTCCATAATTTTCCTTTTTATGTTATAATCACCGTCGAGAAACTAAAGGGGTCTGACCCTTTAGTTTAACATCTGAATAATTTTAACCATCGTATAAATGATGATTAATACCTTCAGGGTTATGTTAAGATAGTGCATCTTAACCTCCTTTCGGTGATTTTTGTCCCACCTCTTTTGGTGGTGACAATACAATTATATATAAAAAATCAAAAAACTTCTAAAAACTTGGCAAATTGACATATTTTCAGATTATTTCGTAACTATGGCAAAACTCATCTCTAAAATCTCTCTATGGCTTTTTATAAACTCATTCAGATCTTTTAGTTTTAATCTCTCTATTTTTTTAAGTTCAGCTTTAGAGTGACCCAATTTCTGACCTTTATAATACTCCATAAACGAACGGTTTAGTCTTTGGCTCATTGTCTCAACTCTTAAAGGTTCACTTCCAAGCAAAAACTTCTTAGTTTGTTCTAGTTCATCTTTAGTTACACCATTTTTCACAAACTCTGCTACTACCTCTTTTACAATCTTTTTCGCCTCATCAAGAGAGTCTAGTTTCGTTTGCAAATAACCACCCATATAACTACTAGATTTACTTATATTAACCCTTGCATAAGCAGAGTAAGCCAAACCTCTCTTAACTCTTATCTCCTCCATCAAACGAGAACCAAAACCACCGGTTCCAAGTATAAACGCAGCTACTCTTGCTTTGTAATAATCTTCATCGCCATCTTTCATATTGTAAGGCGATCCAAAATATATATAAGCTTGTTGCGTCTCTTTTAGTAAAACACTCTCACTAGCTTTTTTAGCTACACTATAATTTTTAACCTTTTGAGATTTACCTCTACTCATAGCCTCTATAACTTTAGCAATCTTTGGTTTTACCTCATCTATATCTACATCTCCACCGAGAACAACAATCAGTTTAGAACTGACAAGATGAGAGGTTAAAAAACTTTTTACATCACTTAACTCTATCTTTTTCAGACTATCAACTGTTCCAGAAGATGGATTTGCTAAGACTGTGCCTTTAAAAAGAAGTGATTTCAACTCATTTGAAGCTATATAGTCAAAATCATTCTCTTTTCTGCTAAGCGAACCCAGAGTCATAGTTTTTACTTTTTTAATCGCCTCTTTAGTCAAATTTGGGTCTTTTAAAAGTGAATCAAACCTTTTAAGTCCTTCATCAAACTCCTCTTTTAAACATCCAAGTTCCATAACAAAAGTCTCAGTTCCTGTTGAAGCGTGAATATGTATAGCTTTAGATTCAAGAGCCTCTGCAAAAGCACTACTCCCAAGCTTTTTAGTTCCCTCATTCATGACTTTTGCACTAAACTTAGCCAAACCTGCTTTTGTAGTATCACTTATGCTTCCACTATTTGTAAATGTAAACTGCATAGTTACAAGTGGTAATCTCTTGTCATATTCAAAAACCACAGGTACTTTTAAACCACTTGTCTCAATATATTCTATAGTTGCTGCCATTATTATCTGTCCTAAAATTAGTAGTGTTAAAATGTGTTTCATTATTCAAATATCTCTAAAGTATTGTACGCTGTATCTCTAACAGCCGGTGTTTCATCTATATCTTTTATAAGTTCTACCATCTCATCTTTTGCCATGCTGTAAGCTGCACCTGCACTACTTACAACATTCTCTTCCATCATTGTTGAACCTAAATCATTTGCACCCCATCTAAGTGCCATCTGACCGATATATGGACCTTGTGTTACCCATGAACTTTGGATATTTGGGATATTATCAAGATAGAGTCTTGCAACTGCAAGAAGTCTTAAGTACCTGTTTGGCGATGGTTTTTGCATATCCGGAATTTGACGAAGCAGTTCCGTGTTATCTGACTGAAAACTCCACATAATAAAAGCACGAAATCCACCTGTTTCATCTTGAAGTTTTCTAACCATATCAAAATGCTCAACTATATCTTCATCACTCTCAACAGTTCCATACATCATAGTCGCAGTTGATTTTATATCTAACTTATGAGCCTTTCTATGTATATCTATCCACACCTCAGAGTCAATCTTTTTAGGTGCGATAATATCACGAACTTTGTCACTAAGTATCTCTGCTCCAGCACCAGGGATAGATGCTAAGCCTTTAGCTTTTAATCTCCCTAAAACCTCTTCAACTGTGATGCGAGAAACTTTAGCGATAAAATCAATCTCAATAGCAGAAAAACCGTGAATAGTAATAGTTGGATATTTAGTGTGAATATGCTCAACCAAATCCTCATACCACTCTATTTGAAGTTTTGGATGAACTCCACCTTGAAAAAGTATCTGAGTTCCACCAACCTCCAAAAGTTCATCTATCTTTGCATCAATCTCATCAAAAGAGAGAACATAAGCATCCCCATCTTTTTCATGTCTGTAAAAAGCACAAAACTTACAATCAACCCAGCAAATATTTGTATAGTTTATATTTCTATCTACTACAAACGAAGTAATCCCTTTTGGATGTAACTCTTTTTTTCTTGCACTTGCCATCTTGCCCAACTCTTTTAAGTCGGTATTTTTAATCAAATCTAGCGCTTCTTCTTTAGTTAATCTCTTCATCTACCTACTCAGGTTTATCTTTAGAAATGGCATCTAAAACACCATTGATAAACTTAGGAGACTGCTCTGTTCCAAAAGCTTTTGTAATCTCAACTGCTTCATTTATCACAACAGCAGAATCTAAATCACCAAATAGTATCTCATAACTTGCAAGTCTAAGAGTTGCTCTCTCAATAGCACCAAGTCTCTCAAAATCCCACTCTTTTAAGTGTTCAACAATCGCTTTATCACATGCTTCAAGATTATCCATAGCGCCCTCATAAAGACCAAGTGCAAAATCTTTTTGTTTGTTACGAATCTTTTTCTCTTCTAAGATTTCATCTGTATGCTCAGCAATATTTCCATTTCCTAAATCATAAGCATATAGTAATGAAACTACTGCCATTCTTGCGTGATGTCTAGTTGCCATTTTATATAGCCTCGTAAAGGTCAATCATCTCGATAACAGTAGTCATCGCTTCAAAACCTTTGTTTCCAGCTTTAGTTCCAGCTCTCTCTATCGCTTGTTCGATTGTATCAGTAGTCAGAAGTCCAAAAGATACAGGTTTTTGATGTTTCAAGCTCATTGTAGCGATTCCCTTTGTAGCTTCAGCAGAAACATAGTCAAAGTGAGGAGTCGCACCACGGATAACAGCACCTAAAGCACAAATCGCATCAAATTTTGCACTAGCTAAAAGTTGGTCAACAACCATCGGAAGTTCAAAAGCACCTGGAACAAGAACATGAGTGATGTCACCCTCTTCTCCACCATGACGATCAAAAGCATCTTTTGCACCCTCGACCAATCTATCAACTATAAAATGATTCCATCTTGTACTTACTATCGCAATTTTTTTGCCATTTACTACTCTTAATTTACCTTCAACTAACTTCATCTATATCTCCTCTATCTTTTTAATTTTTTCTATCAAAGTCTCTAACTCTTCAAGTTTTATCATATTTGGTCCATCACTCAGTGCGATAGTTGGGTCGAAATGTGTCTCCATAAAGAAACCATCAACTCCAACTGCTGCTGCACCTTTTGCCAAGTATGGAACCATCGAAGAATCTCCACCGGTTTTTCCGTTTTGGGCTGTTGGCATCTGAACAGAGTGTGTTGCATCAAAAATAACCGGCGCAAACTTTCTCATAGTTACCAAGTTTCTCATATCTACTACCATATTGCCATAACCAAAAGAGTTTCCCCTCTCACAAAGATATACCCCATGTTTGAGTGAGTTTTCATAAGTTGCTTCACTGCATCCCCGTGTTTGAAGCACTTTTAAAACTGGGTAAATCATAGCATCCCCACTTAAAAACTGCCCTTTTTTAATATTTATCTTACGCTTTGTTTTTGCACATGCCACAAGCAGATCAGTTTGTCTGCATAAAAAAGCTGGGATTTGAAGCATATCGACAACCTCTGCCACTTGGTTTACCTGAGCAGATTCATGAACATCAGTAACAATTTTATAACCAAAATCATCTTTAACTTTTTGAAGTATTCGCAAACCCTCATCTATCCCAAGCCCACGAAAACTCTCTAATGATGTACGATTTGCTTTATCAAAACTAGCTTTAAAATAAAAATCAATAGAATTATCACTGTGATATTTCTCTAAAGATTTAGCTATTTTAAAGATATTTTCTTCACTCTCAATGACACAAGGACCAGTTAGTAGAATCATCTGTTTTCCTTAAATTTATTTACAATTTTATCTTTTTAATGTATAATTTCAGCAAGTGTTGAGAGGTTATCCCCTCTCAACCTTTAAGTTGACTTTGAATCCTAAGATTCTTAGTGTCAGCTTAAGTTGGAACTTTTGCATAAGTTCCTCCTCTCTTGCTGAGTTTTGTCCCGACTTTTGTCGGTGACAATGAAATTATATCTTATTTTGCTTTTGCCACCATTATCCCTGCAAATACGATTAGACTTATCCCACATATTGTAACCATATTTGGTAAAGAATCTCCTAGCAACAGACCGACTATAATAGAAAAGATTATATTGGAGTAACTAACAGCCCCTACAATCCCAGCCTTTGTTTCGCCATAAGCTTTTGTCATCAAATATTGAGATATTGTTGCAAAGATTCCCATACCTACCACATATACCCAAACTATACCCTCTGGCATGTGGAACTTTCCAAGCATAAAATCCAACTCTGGCACTTGAAAATATTCAGAGATTATAAACAAAATAATTGGTCCAACAGTTCCAACACCCATAAATGATAAAACTATCGCACGAGTATCATAAAACTTTCTAAGTTCTCTTATGGATGTATAAGCAAGAGCAGCACCTATCCCACTAAATATACCTAAAAAATCATACTTCGTAAATCCAACGGTAGTGGGTTGAGTTATAAAAATTATTCCTATAAAACCAACACCAATTGCCAACCAAGCTTTTAAAGACAACTTTTCGCTTAAAAAAAGCCAAGCAAAAATGGCCGTAAATATTGGTGAAGTTTTTGAGTATGTCATCGCATCTCCAAGAGGAATATTTGCAATATTATAAAAAAATGCCAAAAGTGCCGTAAAACCCATCATGCCACGAAACAAAAGCAACCAAGGTTTACCTCCTATATGTTTCATCGGCTTTTTAAGTACAGCAAAACCTATGATGAGAACTCCAGCAATATTTCTAAAAAACACAACTTCAAGTGAACTCATATGAAGACTAGCCAACTTTGCAAATGCACCCATAAAAGCAAATGTCAAAGATGCAAGTAACATATACTTTACACCACTATCTAACTCTTTAATTCTTTTCATAGATGCAATTATACCTTCTACTATTAAATCTCATATAATTTGAACAAGTCCAAATTATATTCAGTCACTTGCATGTTCTATGCCATTTCAAAGCATAGAATAAAAGCTTCACCTTTGGTGAGAAGAGTCATTTTGACTCATTACTTAAAACTCCATATAACCATCTTCTTCATTAATCATTGAGCCATTTACTCTTATGGATTTAGAGGGTTCTCTAAACTCTTTGGAGTATCCCAAAAGATAAAAAATCAAATTGTAAATATCGTTATGTGCCTCCATATTTTGATACTCTATATCACTATTTAAAGTATCAAATATAATCAAGGGAACTTTATAAACTTCTTTTTGAAATGTATTGTGTCCAATCTTACCTCGCTCACCGATAAGCTCACCATGGTCAGAACTAAAGATAAAAATTGTCTGTTTTTTCAGAGTTTTTATATATTTTAT
>JAYELK010000146.1:0-8158 GCA_034717415.1 Campylobacterota bacterium
CATCAAGGATAAGAAAATCAACATGAGAAAGGTTTATAGTTTTTTGTGAGATATGGTCAAGCAATCTTCCTGGAGTTGCTACAACTATATCAACTCCTCTTCTTAGTGCTGCTATTTGAGGATTGATTTTAACTCCACCAAAGATTACACTAGATTTAAAAGGAAGATGTTTACCATAAAGTTTAACACTCTCTCCAACTTGTGCAGCCAACTCTCTAGTTGGAGTTAAAATCAAAGCACGAACAGGATGACCTTTGGCATGTTTTATCGGTTTTGCACGACTTAAAAGTTCCAACATTGGCAGAGTAAAACCAGCAGTTTTTCCAGTTCCCGTTTGAGCACCTGCTAAAATATCTTTTCTTTGTAGTATAACAGGAATGGACTGTTCCTGTATAGGTGTAGGATTCGTATAACCCTGCTCTTGTATAGCTTTTAATAGTGGCTTGGATAACCCTAATTTTTCAAATGACATAAGTTTCCTAATATATTAATATTTATCCATAATAGCATAATTTTTAATGATATTGGCTATAATTCCAACATATTTAATCAGGAACCCCTATGTCAGCAAATACCATAACTATAAAACCAAACAACCACCGTGTTCATCCATGTCCACATGCCAAGAAACCGGAACTTCTTAACCAGCTTATAGCTAAAAACTCTTCTTTGGATATAGTGGTAGTGTGTTCACAAAACCCAACAACTATCAAAGAGGCTTTGGATAACAAAGATATAGTAGTTATGGATGACAGAGCGTTTATAGGTTCAAAAGAACTCAGCTGTGAGATGTTAATAAGCTACGATGTTCCCGATAAAGCGATAGTTTACTTAGCAAGAGCCTCAAAAGCTACACAGAGTGCTACTATCTTAGTTGATGAGAGCCAACAGAAAGAACTCTACAAAATAGAGATGCTTCTTGGTCGTGCTATAAAACAGGAGAAAATCTCTGGATTTGAGTATGAAGTAAAAAAAGCTCCAGAAGTTCCAAAAGGAGCAACTAAAAAATTATCAAAAGATGAGATAAAAGAAGTTGCTAAAAAGAGATATGAAGAAAAAACCGGAGAGCCAAAACCCAAAAAACCATATAACTCCGACAAAAAACCTTATGACAAAGATAGTAAAAAATCAAATTCTAATGATAAGTGGGCAAAAAAGAATAAAACTCCAAACAAATTTTTAGGAAAAGATGAAAATGGAAAAGCTATCTTTTCAGGAAAAAGTGGAGAGAGAAACCATCGTTATGATGGAACTCCAAGAGATAAATGGGACGCTCCAAAAAAAGTAGGAAGAAAGATAAAAATTAAGGAACTTAAAAAGAAAGAAGAGTAACTCTCTAAAAAAGTAACTCCTCCTCAGGATTTACTTCACTCTCTGCATGAGGTGGTTTTGAAATCTCACTGAAATACTCTTTTTTACCATTTATATCTACTTCCATAATCCCCTCAGGGGCTTCAAATTTTCTCTGAATTTGAGGATATAGTCTAAGAACATTTTTATAAAACATTGAAAAAGCAGGACCTGCAACCCTACCACCTGTTTCCCTTTTGTGCATTGGTGTATTATCATCATTTCCAAACCAGACAATCGTTTCAGTTGTTGGTGAATAACCGGCAAACCAACCATCTACATTGTTGTTTGTTGTACCTGTTTTTCCTGCTAACTCTATCCCTCTGGCTCTTGCTCTTCTACCAGTTCCCCGATTTACAACATCTCGGAGTATTGTTGTCATGATGTAAGCCTGTGTCGGCTCTGTAATAAAACGACTTACATCTTGCTTAGTGTAGATAGTATTTGCATTTTTATCAATAGAACTTATAAGATAGGGTTCTACTTGAATCCCACCATTGGCAAAAGATGTGTAATATTTTGCCAACTGCAAAGGTGAAAGTGAAATAGTTCCAAGAGATATAGACAAATCTCGTGGAAGATTTTCTATGCCGAACTTCTTAAACTCACGAAGCAGTTGATTTAGACCTATCTCATTTACAAGGTTGATAGTAGCCAAGTTGCGTGAGTGAATAAGTGCCTCTCTAAGAGAGATAAGACCCTTATAGTTTTTCTCATAATTTTTAGGCTGCCATTTCAGTTCTTCGCCATTTTTTTCATACTTATATGTTCTGGCAATATCTACCAAATCTGTAGCACCGGAGTAACCTAAATCAACTGCCACCTGATATATAAAAGGTTTAAAAGCAGAACCGGGTTGTCTTCTTCCTTGTGTAGCACGATTATATGAACTCAACTTATAATCAACACTACCCACAAGTGCTAAAATATCTCCAGTTTTTGGATCTATACTTACTAAAGCACCGTTAAGAAGTGTGGTATTTACATCACTTATCTCAAGCTCAGGATCTTCCTCAAGCTTTTTAAGTTCTTTTACTCTATAACCCTCAATTCTCTCTAATGCCATCTCATAAGCAAATTTTAGTGACTCTTTTGCAGCATCTTGAAGTCGTAAATCAATAGTAGTATATATCTCATAACCACCTTGTTTTATATCAGTTATACCTTTTCTTGATACTCGTCTAGTTACCTCATCAACGATAAAAGGTGCTCTGTTTTGCGTCAAAGTATCATCAAAAACTTCTGGAGATTCAAGCAAAGAAGCTTGATAAGTCTCATCATCAATCCAGCCTAGAGTAAACATTCTACTTATTACACGATTTGCTCTACCCATAGAGATTTCATAGTTTTTTGTTGGTGCATAAGTGCTTGGTGCTTTTGGAAGACCAACTAAAACAGCTATCTCTTTAAGAGTTAAATCTTCAAGCCTCTTATGAAAGTATCCATCAGCTGCTGTTTTTATGCCGTAGTAACCATGTCCAAAATATATCTCATTGAGGTATCTCTCTAAAATCTGCTCTTTTGTTAAAGCAAGTTCCAGTTTTATAGCAAAAATAGCCTCTTTTATCTTTCTTGAGAGTTTCTTCTCTCTGGTTAAAAGTACATTTTTTACAAGTTGTTGAGTAATGGTACTAGCACCCTCAACTGCGCGACCTGCTTTTATAACTTTTATAGCTGCACGAAAAATTGCATCTATATTTATACCGGGGTGTTCAAAAAATGTTGTATCTTCTATAGCTACCAAAGCCTCTATCGCCCTTGGAGGAATCTCTTCAAATGAAGCGTAATATCTATGTTTTTTATCAAACAGATTTGCTATCTTTTCGCCGTTTTTATCATATATTCTTGTAGTAGTTGAAGGGTTATACTCAACAAGAGAAGATATATCATACTTAAAAAATATTAGATAGTATCCCAACAGTACAAAAGGAGACAAAAAACCTACTACAAAAATTGTTAAAATCACTCTCTTTAATATTTTCACTTTCTAAATTCCCTATTCGCAAAATTTGCTTCAATCAGCGTTCTTGTATATTTGGCATGTGGATTAGTTAATACCTCTGACATTTTACCATCTTCTACGACTTTACCATCTTTTATAACACAAATATCTTCACACAAACTCTTTGCCGAGTTCATATCATGCGTTACAAAAAGGATTTTAAATCCCATCTTATCTTGTAATTTTTTAAGCAGTTCCAATATCAACACTCTTGTATCTGGATCTAGTGCTGTTGTCGGTTCATCTAACAAGATCAACCTTGGATTTGATTCTAGTGCCATAGCAAGAACTACTCTTTGAAGCTGTCCACCTGAAAGTTCTGGAGCAAATCTATCTAAAAGTTTATCATCTAAACCGACATAAGAAAAAAGTTCTATCTGCTTGGCATGTGGAATAAAAAACTGTTTGCTAATCTTAGTAAGAGGAGATAGTGCCGTGAATGGATTTTGAGGTACAAAAGAGATAGTATCACCTGCTTTTAAAACAAACTCACTATGATGTTCTAACTCACATGCCATAGAGCTTGGCAACATTCCCAAAAGTGCTTTTAGAGTCAAACTCTTACCACTACCACTCTCTCCAACAAGTGCTAAAGATTTATCAATACTGAAATTTATATCTACAAGAGTTTTATCTTTAAGAGTGATTTTTAGCTTCTGGATTTTCATAAAACTATTTTATCTAAACTTACTTATCTTTTGACACAGAACATTTAACTCATCACAACTCTGCCCAAGCCTTAGAATAACCCTAAGTATGGCATGTTCCACTGTTGGTTGTCTTATGCCACCTATAGCAAAACCATCTTTGTAAAGACTCTCTTTTATCTGCATAACTCTTCTGTTATCATCTATGACTATAGGCACTATTAGACTTTGGACCTCTATATTTAAAAGATCTTTTACTATTTTTTGTCTCAGTTTTATCTCACGCTTTAAGTCCGTTGAATTTTGTAAAATAAATTTTAGTGAATTATGGGCTAAACGCGTATCATACAAGGAGAGTGAAGTAGCATATATAATAGGTTTGGCACGGTTTATAAGATACTCCACTATATGAGAAGATGCCAATATAAAGGCACCAAAACTTCCATAAGCCTTTCCAAGAGTTCCCATTTTTATATGGTTTGGTTTTACTTCTATGTTGTATAAATCAAAAACGCCCATAAGCTTATCGCCGACTACACCACTGCTATGAGCCTCATCAACTATAAGAAGTGCATCCTCTTTTTGGCAAATCTCAAAAACTTCTTTATCAACCAAATCTCCATCCATGGAGTAGATTCCCTCAACGGCAACTATCGTTCTTTTTACACTTGGAAATTGTCTAAAGAGTTCTTTTAATTCACTCATATCATTATGTTTGAAAAATCTTACTTCCACATGCTCAAGCTTTGTAGCTAAAACCCCAGAGGCATGATACTTCTCATCCATAAAAAGAATATCACCTTTTCTCACAAGTGCCTCAACTAAAGCAATATTTGCACAAAAACCACTACCTAAAACGACACAATCTTCAAAACTATTTGCTTCACAAAGTGCCTCTTCAAACTCTCTGTGAATCTGATGACAACCATTTACAAGCATTGATGCTTTTGAACTATGATATTGCAGTTTATCCAACTCTTGGCATGTAGATATATGCAGTTCTTGATTGTGAGAAAGACCCAAGTAATCATTTGAAGCAAAATCTAAAACAGTATCACTAACCACTTCTCTGCTTCTAAATCTACCCGATTTTTTAAGTGCTTTTAGCTCGTTTGCATAATAGATCACATAAATGCCTCTTGAACAAATTTTTGAAGTAAATAGTTTTTTAGAATTTTATATAGCATTTTTAAGTTTTAATATATTGACTTCCAATTTTTCTACTTCATCAATGCAAATATCAAAAACTACTTCAGCATCAATATCTATATAATGATGTGAAATAAAATCTAAAAGCTCATGAGTAGTTGCTTTATCCATAAATGACCTCTTTTTGAATAGACTCAAATATAGCACCTTTACTTCTTTTATGCTTGTGCAATAAATCTATTTTTTTATGATAAAGCTCTTCCATTAAGAGAGAATCTTAGTTATATATTTCAGTGCTTCGGCTTTTGCCTCTGGTAATTTTGAGACATCTTTTCCTCCGGCTTGTGCGAAGTCTGGACGACCTCCACCACCACCACCTAAAATAGGAGCGATTTTTTTAATCCAGTCACCGGCTTTAGCATCTGCGTTAGCAACTCCACATGCCAAGAGGACTCTGTCGCCTTTTACTTGAAAAAGCATCGCACAAAGTTTCTCATTTTGGTTTTTCAGTTCATCAATTTTCTCTTTGATGTCTCCAGTTGGATACTCTTCAACCACAACAGCAATACCATTAATTTCATTTGAAGTTATCTCTACTTTTGTAGAGTTTTGAGCATCTTTTAACTCATCTTTTAACTCTGAAATATTTGTTTTCATTCTTGAGATTCCAGCTAAAACATCAAGGTTTTTAACCTCTGATTCTACCTGCTTGATCAGAATTCTCTGCTCACAAAAGTGTCTGTATGCAGCCTGTCCACAAACAGCTTCTATACGACGAACACCAGCACTTACTCCACTCTCTTTTGTGATAATAAATGAACCGATATTTGCTGTATTTTGCACATGAACACCACCACAAAACTCAACTGAAGCTTTATCAAAACTTACAACTCGAACTTCATCGCCGTACTTCTCACCAAACTGAGCCTTAGCACCACTATTTTTAGCGTCTTCTATCCCCATAACTTCCGTTTTTGCAGGAATTGCTCTTAGAACTTCTTCGTTAACTCTAGTTTCTATCTCTGCAAGTTGGGCATGTGTAACTGCTTTTGGATGTGAAAAGTCAAATCTAAGTCTGTTTTGTTCAACCAATGAACCTGCCTGAGAGATATGATCCCCTAAAACATCAAATAAAATTGCATGTAAAAGGTGCGTAGCAGAGTGATGTTTAACTATCTCATTTCTTGAAATATCTACAAGTCCATCAACAATATTTCCACATGCCAACTCTTTTGTAACTTCAATTTGTGAAAGATTTAATCCAAAAAACTTTTTAGTGTCAAGAACTTTTGCAAACCCCTCTAACTCTCCCTTATCTCCACATTGTCCACCAGATTCTGCATAAAAAGGAGTGACATCAAGAAGTACCCAACCTTGACTTCCACATGCCAAGCTATCAACGAACTTGTAGTTTTCATCTAAAAGTGCTAAAACCTCTCCAGAGTGTGAAGTAAAATCATACCCGACAAATGAGTTCTCACCAAACTTCTCTAAGAGTGCTTTAAAATCGCCATGAACAGCCTCATCTCCACTACCCCTCCAAGCAGCTTTCGCACGAGTTCTCTGCTCTAGCATCAACTCTTCAAATTTAGCTAAATCCAGTTTCAGATTTTCACCTTTTAACATATCTTGGGTCAAATCAAGTGGAAAACCAAAAGTATCATAGAGTTTAAAAGCAACTTCACCACTAAAAACTTCTTTAGTATTTTTCAACTCTTCCTCAAAAAGAGCGATTCCACTCTCAATAGTTTTGAAAAATCTTGCTTCTTCTAACTCTATTTGTTCTTTTATAATTTCTGATTTTGCATTTAAATAGTCATACTCACCACCCATAATAGCCACAACTCTATCTACAAGTTTAAACATAAATGGTTCACGAAATCCAAGCAGATAACCGTGACGAACAGCACGACGAAGAATACGACGGAGAACATAACCACGACCCTCGTTTGAAAAGTTTGTACCCTGTGCCAAAAGAAAAACAGCAGTACGAATATGGTCAGCAATAACACGATATGAAGCACCACTCTCATAGTCGTACTTTTTACCTATAAGTTTTTGAACATCACCGATAATCGGCATAAATAGAGATGAACCATAGTTTGAAAGCTGTCCCTCTTTGATGGCTACAACTCTCTCAAGTCCCATGCCGGTATCTATAGACGGTTTTGGCAACTCTGTCATCTTTCCATCAGTACCTCTCTCATACTGCATAAAAACAAGATTCCAAATCTCTAAAAATCTATCGCCCTCACCACCAAGATAATCTTCCTCACCAGAAAAATTCTCAGCACCTTGGTCATAAAAAATCTCAGAACATGGTCCACACGGTCCAGTATCACCCATCTGCCAAAAGTTATCAGCATCACCAAGTCTTAAAATTCTATCTTTAGAAATATGCTTCTGCCAAAGAAGCTCAGCTTCATCATCACTATCATGAATCGTTACCCAAAGCTTATCAACAGGCAACTCAATTACCTCAGTTAAAAACTCCCAAGCATAGGTAATAGCTTCTTCTTTGAAATAATCTCCAAAACTAAAGCTACCAAGCATCTCAAAAAATGTATGATGTCTTGCCGTATGTCCAACATTTTCCAAATCATTGTGTTTTCCACCTGCTCTTAAACATGTTTGACATGAAGTTGCACGATGATTAGCAGGTCTGGGAATTTCACCCGTAAAAATAGACTTAAAAGGAACCATTCCGGCATTGTTAAAAAGAAGCGTTGCATCCTCAGGAACTAATGGGGCTGACGCCACTCTATCATGCTTTTTTGATTCAAAATATTTTAAAAACTCTTCTCTAATATCCATAATCGTTTCTCTTTTATAAAATTATGCGATTATATCCAAAAATTTAGATAGAAGTGTTTAAATCAAATTTCCCAAATAATTCCATAAGGATTTATAAAATTTATCTATGCTTGTGCTTAAGGGATGTTTAGTAAAAATTTTAAGCCACCTTATTGGTGGTGTAAATTTTTAATGAACTTGCCTTGAGTGCAATGAT
>JAYELK010000147.1:0-1599 GCA_034717415.1 Campylobacterota bacterium
ATCCCTGCAAGAACAAGGTGTGATTTTTTAATACCAAGTTCAGAAGCATAGTAGTTAAGCTTGTTTAGAACATCGACTGAGATTGTATAAGTTTGGATAATAGTTTTTTTAAAGTTAATCGGTATATATATAATATTATCAACCGCTCTTAGCTCTTCTTCAAATATATCAAAACTATATAAAAGTGCATTTTCAACTATTTCAGATTTTGAAATTTTAATCTGTTCAGTAGATTTCATCAATTGAATTATCTCTATTTCTGTAATTGTTTCCTCTGGTAAGCTGTAAGAAACTTTTCTATATTTTTCCATTTTATTAACTCCCTAATCTTTAGTTATACACTTATTTATATCCCAAATGCTAAAAAAGTAGGTATATGTCTATAATTAGTTGCAGTACCCATATAGGCTATATTTATAAGGCATTAAAAGAGATATTGTGTAAGGTTTAAAACATATTTTTAGGTGTTAGTAATTTATATAAACATATCCTGCTTTGCTATCAGAGAAAAACAAATTATTTGACAACACCTTCCCGTCATCGTAAAATTACTATATACTCCTCTTTGTGATTATTGTATATTTAAATCCAAATCAGAGCAAAAAACAATATGATAAAAAACTCAACGAAATGCTGTACAGAATTGAAGCTTATCACTTTGGCGATGTAACAGTTCTTACAGATAAGTGCCTCCAAGTAGTACGGGATATTCTCCATTTTTATAAGCCTTACCAATTCATGGTTCACTCAGTACATGAGTTTGACTCATCGCCAACAATGGTAAGTGAATTAATTTTATATATGGTCAATAAGTTAGATATAACTTTTACAAGCATAGATGACAACTTGTATTTTGACCAAAATAATATCTTAGATATATACCCTAAAGTGTTTGAACAGTTTAAAGAACCTAAAGAGAGTTGATTTTCTCAACGAACTCATCAAGTGTTTGTTCTATCTCTTTAACTGATGGCTGGTACTCATAGAAATTATTTTTGATTGGCTCTAGGTTATAAAGTTCTTTCGGTGCTTTTGTATTGTTAAGTTTGATATATTCATCAAGTCTAGACTTATTACCTCTCTGCCCTATGTTGAAAATTCTAGTTTTTAATCTATTTGTTTTTTGGTAAATTTTCTGAGATAAAAATTTAATTTGTGTCGGTTCAAAAGTAAGTTCATGTGATTTATCAAACTTACTTACAAACTCTGTTCTAATCCAGTTGTTCATATCTTGTAATTCAAACTCATCGTACTCATTTTCATCAGTAATATATTGGTTTTTAAATTCAGTAACAATCTCCTCTATATGCTCATTTATAAAACTTTCACTATAACCTTTAGATAAATATTTTTTGAATTTATTGTAGTGCTTGATTAGGCTTCTTTGTGAGCTTTTAAATGCAATATGTGCATCGTTTCCATTTTCAGCTAATGGGTTAAAATCGACGTTGTAAGAACCATTGTTTATAAGCTCATTTATTTTGTTTAAATGCTTTTCCTCTTTAATTTTAAAATAGATAAAACTACTTCTCACCTTTTTTCTTACGGAACCATCTTTTGATTTTATATTATTTATAATCTTACCAAAAGTTGACATTT
>JAYELK010000148.1:0-6557 GCA_034717415.1 Campylobacterota bacterium
TGTAATTCTTAATATTTTACACCTTAATGGTGTAAAATCTATCCAAGAACAACTTGTAAACAATAGGTGGGATTTAGAGGATTCTATTGCTCAACTCTTGAAATTTAGTTTTTAAAGGATTGGGGTGATCTAACTTACTAGACCTGTTCCCAAATTTCCCTAGTAGCACCTCTCCCGAGGTGCTACTTACAATAGTGCAATAATTATTATACAGAGTGAAAAAAATAGCAAAATGTCATATTTTCAAGCCTCTACTTTTTAAGCTGTATTTTTACTATCAAAATAGTAGGAATAAAAATGAGAGATCTTGCAACCATCAAGAAATTAATCTTACATTGACGGATGTATTAGATATGACATATCCTAGGCATGTTTTAGCTATTGAAGGAACAGATATTGATACTTTAGGTGTAGATACATCTGGGTGGACACAACAAAGTGTAACTGATAATGGAGATAATACAACTTATAACTATACTACAGGATCAGATGGCAGTGGTGATAGCATTTCACTTACAGTAGATGATGAAATTATTACAACCGGTATATAAAAAATAGCAATTTGCAATATTTTTGCATTATATGAAAATTTTTAGCTATATTTTTACTTTTAGGAGTCAAAATGAAAGATTTTCATGCTATTGTAAAAGAGTTAAAACTTTATCTGGCACAGAGTAAAAATATAAAAGTTTATGATAAAGATGTAGCTGATGCACTTGGGATAACCCAGATGAATTTTGCTACTATAAAGAGAAGAAATTCAACTCCTTATGCAAGTATTATTAAGTTTTGCAAAAGAGAGGGGCTTTGTTGCAGTAAAATCTTTTTCGATTAGATTTTTGACTGTATAGTCACTTTAGTAGCTTCAAAAAGTTCCATTGCTTTTTGAACCATCGGTTCATCTTTTATATCGGCACCATTAACTTCTTTGTTTGGAGTGGTGCCAATCTCAGCATCTTCTATCATTGAAGAACTTTGAACTTCTTGCATGGTTATGGCATGTGTGGGTTCATCTGCAACATCATTTTTTTTTTCTTGCATTTCTTTTGAGCATGGATTGCCTTTGATTTTTGTTTCAAAACCAAAAATCTCTCTAACAAGTTGTTTTATAACACTCCAACCATGTTTTAGTGTTTTTTTGCACTCTTGCCCAGCACAACTCTCCCAAGTTAAAACACTCTTTTCATACGAGATAAATTCTATACTATTTACAAAACACTCTCCAAGTTCAGAGTTTCTATCTTTTATTTTTTCTATTAGAGTTGTGAATAGTTTACTTTCGTTTCCACGCTCCTGTGTGGGAATACTAGGCTCTTCTATAGAAGTTTTTTTCTCCTCTTGCTTTGGAGCCTGCTCAGGAGTTGTACTTTGAATTTTAATAGTAGATATTTCAGGTCTTTGTATCTCTTTTTGCAGAGATTCTATCATCTGGTCAATTTCTTTTATACGAAGAGCTTCAACCATTTTAAAAAATATAAGAGAGAGTACAAAAGAGCCGTCAGCATTGATACTAAAGAGATATTTTGAGTCGCTTAAAATTCTAAAAAACCTATCAAGAACTAGAGTAGAAAAGAGAGCAGCATGGTTATACATCTTCTCTTTTAGATAAGCTATCAACTCATCTACAACCATTTGGGCTTCATAATCTTGTAAAATCTTTGTATATTCAACAAGTTTGGCATAATCTTTTGCAAAAACAGCATTGAAAAGTTCTGTTATAAACTTAGGGTCAACCAGTCCCAACATATCAGTAACAGTACGAACATCTATATGATTTTTAGAGTAGATGATGGCTTGGTCGAGGAGAGTGAGGGTGTCTCTGAGACTGCCACCTCCACTTCTAGCCAAGATTTCAAGTGCATCATTTTCATACTTAATCTCTTCAAGATGTAGTATGTGAGCTAAATGGTCAATGATTTTGTTTGTAGCGATAGACTTAAATCTAAAGTGTTGTGTACGACTTAAAATAGTTGCCGGTAGTTTTAAGGGGTCAGTTGTTGCTAAGATAAACTTCACATATCCTGGTGGTTCTTCAAGAGTTTTTAGCAGAGCATTAAAGGCCTCTTTTGTTAGCATGTGAACTTCATCTATGATAAAAATTTTAAATCTTGCGTTTGCAGGTTTGTATTTTGTCTGTTCTATAAGGTCTCTTATATCATCTATTTTTCTTGATGATGCAGCATCCATCTCCACTATATCCATATGGCGATTTTCAAGTGCCATTATACAGTTTTGACAAACTCCACATGGCTGATGGCTTATGCCCTCTTCGCATATAAGAGCCTTTGCAAAGATTCTGGCAGTTGAAGTTTTACCACTACCTCTAAGACCTGAGAAGAGATAAGCATGTGAGAGTCTGTTTGAATCAAGTGCAAGAGAGAGAGTTTGAGCTATAGTATTTTGACCGATAAGTTCATCAAAGGTTGATGGGCGATATTTTCTTGCTAATACTTCAGAAGACTCTTTCACATGCCACTCCATTTTTAAGTTATTTACTGATGTTACGCAATATAATGAGCAAAGCCCATTATAGTGGCAGGGACTAAAGTCCCTACAACCCCCTAAAGCTACAAAAAGCTAGCTTTTTGAGAAAACTTGTATCTTTTACGCACTTTTTTACAAAAGTGCGTAAGGCCAGTTATTTATTTAGAGCGATTTTAGCATTTTATGAGTTAAAAGATTATTTATTGAGCCATTTTTTAGCAACAGTTCTGAGTGCTTCGGGATTTTCCGAAGCAAAAAACTTTAGTTTTGGATTTTTATATTTTGCACTGAATGTGAACTCTTTTTCCAACTGCTCGACTATGGCATCTCCTGAGTGGATTAAGATAGTATCTTTACCAAAGTAGTTTTGTAGAGCATTTGAAATAAGAGGAAAATGGGTACAGCCTAAGATGATGGCTTGTGGATGTTCAATATCTTTGAAGTAGTGATTAAAGGACTCTTGTAAAATTGCACCACTATAAATCTCTTCTTCTACTAAAGGAACAAAGAGTCCGGTTGCTTTGGCTTGAAGGTTCTTAAAACCTAGTGAATCAAGACCTTTTTCATAAGCTTTTGAGTTTATAGTTGCTTTTGTGCCAAGTATAAGGATTTTTGCATTTTTATCATTAACTGCATTTGAAGTAGCTTGTACACCAGCCTCTACTACCCCGATAACAGGACACTTAGAATTTTCTCTCATCTCATCAAGAGCATAAGCACTAACTGTGTTACAAGCAACTATGATAAGGTCAAGCTCGAAGTTTTTGAAGAACTCTACAGCTTCGATAGCGTAGCGAATAATGGTGTTTTTATCTTTGATACCATAAGGAACACGAGCAGTGTCACCAAAGTAGACAATCTCTTCAAAGAGTTGATGTTCAAGCATAGATTTAACTACTGTTAAACCACCGATTCCACTATCAAATACACCAATTTTCATACTAGTTTGTATTCATACTCTCTAAAAATTCAGCATTAGTCTCTTTCTTACCCATTGTTGTATAGATAAATTTAAGCGCTTCTACTTCATTATCTTGTTTATGTAGCATCTGACGGAGTATAAATACTTTTTGAAGAGTTTCAGGACCGATAAGAAGTTCATCTTTACGAGTTCCTGATTTAAGGATGTCGATAGCTGGAAAGATTCTTCTATCTGCAATTTTTCTGTCAAGAACAACTTCCATATTGCCAGTACCTTTGAACTCTTCAAAAATAACTTCATCCATACGACTTCCAGTATCAACAAGAGCAGTAGCGATGATAGTCAGACTTCCACCATTTTCTATATTTCTAGCAGCACCGAAAAATCTTTTTGGTTTATGAAGAGCATTCGCATCAACACCACCACTTAAAACTTTACCACTTGATGGTGTAACTGTGTTATATGCTCTTGCTAAACGAGTGATAGAGTCTAGTAAGATAACAACATCACGACCTAACTCAACTCTTCTTTTTGCTTTTTCTATTACCATTTCGGCAACTTTAACATGGTTTTTTGCAGGCATATCAAAAGTAGAACTGTAAACTTCACCCTTAACACTTCTCTCCATATCTGTAACTTCTTCAGGTCTCTCATCTACAAGTAGAACCATTAGGTCTATATCTGCATGGTTTTTTGTAATACCGTGAGCAATCTCTTTTAAAAGTTCAGTTTTACCACTTCTTGGAGGTGCAACGATAAGACCACGCTGACCTTTACCAATAGGACAGAAAAAATCAAGCATACGACCTGTCAGACCTTTTTCACGGTACTCTAGTTTGATTTGGTCTAGTGGATAGAGAGGAGTAAGGTTCTCAAAGAGAGGTCTTTTTTTACTCTCTTCGGGTGGTAGGCTATTTACTGCTTCTATCTTGATAAGTGCGTAGTATCTTTCTTGGTCTTTTGGAGGGCGTACTTGACCTGTTACAACATCACCGTTTCTTAGTGCAAATCTTTTGATTTGAGTGTTTGAAACATAGGCATCGTTAATACTTTCGTTAAAACTTTTGTCAATAGAACGGATAAAACCGTAACCATCTTGCATAATCTCCAAAATACCACTAAAAAGGATAAAACCACCCTGAGCAGTTTGTGCTTTTAAGATTTCAAAGATTATATCTTGTCTTTTAAGTTCATTTGGATGTTCAACTTTTAACTCTGTTGCCATTGCAACTAAAACTTCTATATTTTGAGTACGAAGTTCATCAATAGTAGCACCTTTAACTGGTGTATGTGAACGAGATTTGTTGCTGTTTTTGTGATGTGGTTTAGAATTTGAATGTTTGCGAGGTTGTTGTGAATTGTTTTCACTCATAAAATAACTGCCTTAAAGTTTTAGGATTTTTGCAGGGGAAAGATTTTAAGATATAAAATATCTTTTTTTGTTAATGCAATTTTACCACTTTGGGAGTGCTAATGTCAAGTTTACTCTGTTTTTAGGCTTGAAATGCCGTCTACAACGGTGGAAATATTAACTTTTGCTTCATTAAGTGCTTTTCCTGTTCTCTCTGAGAGTTTTCTAACTTCATCAGCGACAACAGCAAAACCTCGTCCATGTTCACCGGCTCTTGCTGCTTCTATGGCTGCATTTAGTGCTAGTAAATCTGTTTGGTCTGCAATATCTGCTATGGTATCTAGCACTCTGAATATATCTTGGCTTTGATATTGCAGTGCATCTAACTGCTCATTAAATTCAAAATTTTCTTCACTTGACTCTTCTTGAACTTTTAGTTGAAGTTCTATACTCTCTTTTTGGGCACCAATTGTGTCGATTTTTTCTTTTAACTCAGTTGTTGTAAGTTCGTAAGAGTTTTCCAATTCTTGAACTTTAAGACAAAGAGATTCTTTTTCTTGTGTTAAAGAGTTGTTTCTTTTCTCCAAATCAGCTCTTTTATCACTCTTTTTTTGACTCTCTATGTGCCAAGACTCTTGGAGAAGTTTTAGAGAGTTTAGTTCATCTACAAGAGAACTGTTTTGTATTTGTAGAGCGTGAGCAATCTCCTCACTAGAACTCTCTTTCATTAAAATATCACGGTTTTTAAAGATAAAATATCCTACAACCAAACCGATAATAGTTCCAAGTAGAGCCATAATGATATTAATCCAAAGAGAGGATTTCTTAACTAATTTTTCTTTATAAACTATCTTCTCTCTTGGTTGAGTGGCTTGTTTTTTTATAAGTTCTGAGCCATCTTTACTCATACGCAGATATAGTTCTCTTACTCTCTCTATGGTTGTTGCATCTAGTTTGTCGTTGTGTTCATGTAAAGAAGCAAAAACTTTGAGTGTCTCCTTCTGTAGAGCTTCAAGGCTTTTAACTTTTGTTTTATCTAAAGCTAGAGCAGTTGCGATTTTTTCATGTGTAGATAAAACCAAGTAATATAGTGAAACTTTTTCTTCAGCAGTTAGATTTATAGAGATTTTATCTATCTCGTTGTTTAGTTCTTCATAACTCTTTTGAACAGTTAGAGCAGGTGAAGCAAAAAGGAGCGTACTTAAAAATAGCAGAGCATATAAAAGTGTTTTCATGCTTTAGTAAAAGCATATTTTATACCAAAGTTAAACATATAGTTCTTGATGAATTTTGTCAAATTTGTGTAGAGTTCTTTCTAATAGTTTTTGTGCATCATTAAAAATTTTATCTATATTTTTCATCTCTTTTATAGAGTTGTCAAACATCTGAACTATGGAGTTTTTAGTAAGACTTTGAGTATCTTCATTTTTATTTTTCATAGGTTCAAAGATTTCTGCCACTTTATGTGCTATCTGATTTAGTGGTGATTTTTGTGTTGAACTATCTAACTCTTTCATAAAGTCATCTATAAATGGTTGAGCAATTTTCATAAACTCTTTTATCTCTTTTTTATCTTGTGCATCTATGCCATTGCCTGTCATAGAAAATTGGAACGACTGCATAGATGAAAAAGAGAGAGAACTGCTATTTCTATTTTCATCTTTTTGGGTTTGCATAGAAAGCGATTGAGCATTTGAGAAGTCCATGTTGATAACATCACCACTAGATGTTTTCATCATAATATTTAAGTCATGTGTTCTATATGCGTCTAAGCTGTATGAAGTGTTCATGGAATCCCCT
>JAYELK010000148.1:6657-8136 GCA_034717415.1 Campylobacterota bacterium
TAAAACAATATCGGAAAATAAATAAATTTTTCAAGCTTTAATGCTAAAATACGACTATGAAAAAAAGATATAAGATTTTAGTAACAAATGATGATGGTTATGAGGCGAGGGGTCTTCTAAGTTTAGTTGAGGCTTTAAGAAGTATAGATGATGTTGAAGTTACAGTTGTGGCTCCTGCAAATGAGAAATCGGCATGTGGACACTCTCTTACTTTGGTTAGACCTCTTCGTTTTGTAAGTGTTGAGGATGATTTTTATAAGCTTGATGATGGAACACCTAGTGATTGTGTTTATCTCTCACTTAGCACTCTATTTGAAGATAAAAAACCAAATCTGCTTGTAAGTGGTATAAATCGTGGTTCAAATATGGGTGAAGATATTACCTACTCTGGAACTGCTGCTGGAGCGATGGAGGGTGTACTACATGATGTTCCTTCTATTGCGATAAGCCAAGTAATGGATTTTAGTAATCCTGAGGGTAATTTTACCTTGGCATGTGAAACTATTAAAAAGCTAGTTATTAAGATAAAAGATGGTTCTTTTCCTCTTCCTAAGAGAGAGTTTTTAAATATAAATATTCCATATGAGACTACAAAAGCACAGATGATGGTAACTTATGCAGGTTATAGATTTTATGCAAATGATTCACATGTTCACAGAAATCCAAGAGGGGAAGAACACTATTGGTTAGGACTTCATCCTTTGAATTTTTCTCCTCGTCAGGGGGTTGATGGCATGAGTGATTATGAAGCCATTGAAGCTGGTTTTATCTCTGTCACTCCTATTCAGTTAGATTTGAGTGCCTATAAAAGTATGAGACAACTTCAAGAGTGGATAGATTAATAAAAGATGAAATATGATCGCATAAAACTTCTGCTTGGAGATGATTTTGACAAACTTCAAAATGCTAAAGTGATACTTTTGGGTGTCGGTGGTGTTGGGGGTTTTTGTCTCGATTGTTTAAGTAGAAGTGGTGTAAAAGATATAACTATAGTAGATTTTGATATTTATAATGAAACAAATCAGAATCGTCAGATCTACTCAGAACTTCATGAGGGTGAATCAAAAGTTCAAGCCTTAAAGCAGCACTATCCACATGCCAAGATAATAGATAAACGCATTGATGAGCAGTGGGTTTGGGAGTTTGATTTTGATGAGTATGACTTGGTTTTAGATGCCATAGATGATACAAAAGCAAAACTGGCTTTGGCTCAAAAGTGCTACAAAAAGCTTATCTCATCTTTTGGAAGTGCAAAACGCCTTGATGCATCGCAGGTAAAAGTGGATGATATTTGGAAAAGTTACGGTGATAGATTTGGTGCAAAGATAAGATATGAACTTAGAAAAAGAGGTTTTAAGAAAAAGTACAAAGTCATTTTTTCTTCCGAAGAGGCTATAACAAAAGAGAATGGCAGTTTTATGGGTGTAACCGCTTCGTTTGGGCTTAGCATGTGTAGTGAAGCTATTAAAAAGATACGAG
>JAYELK010000149.1:0-1595 GCA_034717415.1 Campylobacterota bacterium
ATCAAGTGAAACATAGTCAAATATGATATCTTCAATAGCAGGATTAGTTGACTTTATAAACGCTTCAGAATTTCCACTACAATCACTAAGTTCCAACCAGATAATCGGAACTTTATTTAAAGCACAAACAGCACCCTCCACAATCTGCTCAAAATTTGGATGAAGTTGCATATTTGCCGTTACCATTGATATCCAGCTATTGACCTCATGCTTTCCAATATCTAAAGATTCCATAGCACTATCAAGGTTTTCAGTTGTTAGATTGTTTCTTGGATGCAGTGTGTTAAACTTATCTATGCGTTTTTGAACCTCTGCTATCTCTTTTTCAAGCCTGATATCTTCAGCACTCTTTCTTGGCATGTTAGGGTCTATAAGATGTTGTGAATCCTTTATAACATCTCCAACCATTATTTTACATCGTCCACAAACACGACCAGCTTCACTAAAATCAGCTAACTCTGAAAATGAACTAATCCCACTCTGCGTGACAATATCCACTAAATCTTGATGATAAATATGTTCACAACTACAAATCAGCCTGCCTCGCTCACCTATAAGTCTGTTTTCATAAAGATAGTTTATATCTACCTCTTCACAACTACTTATAAGAGTTTCTATATAGCCAACATCTACATTTGAGTTTATACCTATAAATCTAGTTAATTTACCATCACTTAAAAAGTACTCATCTATTCTATTGTCGGCTTTTGAAGCTATTAGCACCTTTTCAAAGTCAGCATTAAATTTTGGTGAGTTTACCTCTACCAAATCAAACTCCCCAACTTTTAACATATCAATACTAACTTCTAGTTCAAACTCTTTTGCCTCATTTTGCAGTAGATGAGAGATAGCACAATCAGCTTGAAGTGTACACTCTTTTACATGCCCAGCGACAAAGCCAAACTCCTCCACCTCAGCACACTCTCCAACTGCATAGATATTTTCATCTTCTGTTTGCATATAAAGGTTTGTAAGTATTCCTTTTTCACATGCCATGCTATCTCTAAACTCTTCTATATTTGGTTTGATACCTGTACCGAAAATCAGAAAAGGATTTTCAATATTTAATTTTTTAGTTTGAAGTGAGACTATCTCATTATCTTCTATAACTTTATCAACTATCTCATCTTCGTAAGATATTTTGATTTTCCCATCTTTTGTATAACACTCTTCTATAGTTTTGATAGCATCTATTGAAAGGTGTTTATCATATAGATGTTTAGCACGCAAAAGAAGTGTAATATTTGAAACATTTGGCATCTCGTTGAGAGTTTCAAGTAGTTCAAGACCTATCGGTCCACTTCCAACTATAACAACCTCTCTGTTTTTAACGCCATCTTTAATAGATCTACAATCATCAGCACTTCTAAAAACTGCTGCATTTGTTATGCTATCAATATTAAAGAGTGAGATAGGAAGAGAACCTGTTGCAATGATGAGCTTATCGTAACTAAACATAGAGTTATCAGAAAAAACTCGCTTGTTTTCTCTGTCAATCTTGTTGATTTTTTGTTTTAGTTCAAGTTTTACAGTTGGATCAAGTTGCAAAGATATACTCTTTACATCTTGGGAGCCATCAACTAAACGACAAAGAT
>JAYELK010000150.1:0-3748 GCA_034717415.1 Campylobacterota bacterium
ATTATAGCAGATGATTTATAAATAAGATCCACACCCACCCCATCCTTACCAAAAAATTGAAAGTTTACAAACTAATATATGTGTTCCACCTCGGGAGAGGTAGAACGAGAGGGGAGGGATTTAGTGTAAATCTCTCCAAACTTGTTTTTTCCATAATAGAGCGAAGATAGCGAAGATAACGATATAAATCATTACATTTTGACCTATTGCTTCTCTCTCGTGGCGTTTAGTATCACCAGCGTCTTTCATATACTCAATAACTTTATCCATAGCATCTGCAGTTACACCAACACGAGGCATTGCAGTTCCTTCAAGATGGTTTTGAGGATTTTCAACAAAAGTAGAGATAAAATGCTCATTACGAGAACGAATATACATACTTAAATCTGGTGGCAGTTTACCCATATAAGCTTTGATACTATCTTCATACTCAAGAAGTTTAATATCAAATGCTAAAGAGTCTTTTTCATGTTTAAAGTTTGGTTTCTCACCGATTTGAGTCCATTTTTCATAACTAACAGCATGACATCTACCACAAGCATTTTCAAATGCTATCTTAGGTGTAAGTTCTTCTGCCTTAACAGCTATAGACTGTAAGTAAGCTACCATATCAGCAACTTCTTGGTCTATATCTCCACCAGCTCCATAGAAGCCTACCATTGGGTGCATTTGACCTTTTTGGGCATCAAACTTATGCTCAACTTTTAGTGCGTGAGCAGGGTTTTTGATAAGATCTGCTAAAAACTTAGCATCATAGATGATACCAGCATTACTTAAATCAGGTGGATTTACACCATAACTTGCTGCCGCCATCTGTGGCTCCATCGCTGCTGGCATACCAGCAACTTTGATAGAGTGACAACCAACACATGCACCTGCACCCATTACCAACTCTTGTCCACGAGTTGCATCACCTGTTTTTGTTAACTCCGGCAGATCTGCATATACAAATTTTTCACTATCTACATGCTTGTGCATTACATGATGAGCATAAGGCTCAACAAGATAATAAGTTACAAGTGTAAAGAATACAACTACTACTAATATTAATGGTTCTTTATTTTTCATCTTTATCTCCTTATAACTTTTTTTCAAATGATGTGATTATTGGTAGAATTAACCACTGAACAACAAACAGAATTGCTGAAACAAGACCAATCGTACTAAATGGATCTTCTGGAGGTAGTTTACCCATAGCTGTTAATACAACTAAGTTAGCCAACATTACCCAAAACCAGATAGCAAATAATCCACGACGATTTGCAGGAACACTGTTTGGACTTCTATCCAAAAATGGTAAAAGAACAAAAATAACCTGTGCAAATGCAAACAGTACAAGACCTAAGTCAATACTAAATGGACGAAGAATCTCGTAAGACCATAAGAAATACCACTCTGGATAGATGTGTGTTGGTGTCTTTAGACCATCAGCAGGATCAAAGTTTACAGGATCCATTGCAAAACCATAGTTGTAAAACACTAAGTAAAAGAAAAATATTAGGAAAATTCCAACAACCATTATATCTTTTGACATAAAGTCATTAGCAAATCTCATTACTTTAGAACCAGCTTTATCGCCATCTAAATATTTTTTAGCTTCTGCTTCAAAATCAATCTCATCACCATCTTGGTTATTAACATGAGGAATACGAAGTGCACCTAAGTGAAGTCCGATAAGACCCATAATAGCCAATGGAATAAGAAGAACATGTAGCATAAAGAAACGACCCAAGAATGCTTGAGCAGGAACATAATCCCCACGAATCCACTCAACAAGTCCGTCAGCATGTAGAGAACCACCAGCAAAAAGGTTAGTAATAACCATACCAGCCCAATAACTCATCTGTCCCCACGGTAACATATAACCAGAGAATGCCTCAGCTGAAAATGCAACAAAAAGAAGCATACCAGAGATCCAAATCATCTCACGACCCTTCTTGTAAGAACCGTAGTAGATACCTGTAAACATGTGAATGTAGATAACTAAGAAAACTACAGATGCCGCAACACCGTGTACATGTCTCCATAACCAACCAAAGTCAACTTCTCTCATAATAGTATAGTTTACACTATAAAATGCTCCCTCAACAGTTGGAACATAGTACATCAACAAAAATATACCTGAAACTACCAGTAGTGCAAAAGTGATTACAAGAACCATACCCATCGCCCACAAGAAGTTAATATTTTTCGGAATCCAATATTCCGACATAATCACTTTTTCTAATTTTTCAACTGCTAAGCGTTGGTTAAGCCAATCTTTAACACTTGTTGCTTTTGTAAAATGTGCCATTTATCCTCCCCTTAATTTACAGCGTTACGCCGTTTTCTTTCATAGCTTGCCACTCAGGACCAGCTTCACCAAGAACCAATTTATTTCCATCAATTTTAAATGGAGGTATGTCAAAGCCACGCGGTGGTGGTACTTTTGTTACTAAACCTGATGCATCAAACTGCCCACCATGACAAGCACATAAAAAATCATTTTCATCTGGTCTAAATGCAGGAATACAACCTAAGTGTGTACAAAGACCGATAGCAACCATAAAATGGTCATCTCCAATCTTAATATCTCTTGCTAGTGCATCTGGATTAGATTGTTCTTGCGCAACAAATTCTGCAGTTTTCTTTAAAACAAAGATAGGCTTCCCTCTCCATTTTTCAGTTACCATAACATTCTCTTCATATATACTCATATCAAGTATTGTAAATCCGGCAGCTTTTACACTTGGGAGTGGATCCCAAGACTTTTTCATTGCATACAATGAAGCTACTGCACCGACACCAGCAACGGCACCAAACGCTTTACCCATAAAACCTCTACGACTACTATTTTTCATATTTGCTCACTTTGTTGTGAATTTTAACGCTTATTATATACTAAATTACTTTTAATTAATTATAAACTTAAACTATCTTTTAGAAAGAATTTCAATTTGTCACTATTTTGCTCCAAATGACAATAATTATGACTCTCTATACTCTCTAAAATCTCTAATAATAATTTTTTATCATAATTATCTATGATAGGAATATTTAAAGATATAAAAAGCTCTCTAAAATCTTGGGTATAGTCCTCTCTTTGAATATATATCGGTCTTCCACCAGATGCAAGATGTTCCAAAACAGCTTGAGGAGATGAAGTTATTAAAACTTTAGAGTTCATTATAACCTCATCATAATCTTCAAACTCATGATGATTTTTGAATTTTTCCTTAAGCATATCTTCATAATCAAAAAAGTAGTAAAATCCAAGTTGTAAATCTGGGTTTAATCCCTCTAAAAAGTCTAGATTTTTCTCTAAATCTTTCTCATAATCATCATCTCCAAAGAAAAAAGAAAGCTCAATTGTTTTAGGTTTTTGCTCATAATATTTGCTATCAACAGCAACTTCATCACCTTTTATATGTACAAACGATGAAAAAAAGTTTTTCATATCTTCAAGCATTATAGGATTTGCCTCCTCTGAATCAAAGATAATCTTATCGCCAAATTCTGCAATATATGGAATATTTCGTATTACATCAATACCTACACTTGTTTTAACACCAAAATGTTTTGCCTCATTTGCTATGCGAAAATCTGAACATAGAAGTGTTATATCTACATCTCCAAGAGAACGAATAATAGTCGCAGCCCTTCTAAATCTATCTAAACCTATGCGATGTCCCGTATGGACATAATAGTATATTTTCATTTTTTACCTTTTATATGCGTTCCCACTCAGGAGAGTGGGAACGAGGGTGGA